>QIAS01000148.1 GCA_003225615.1 Acidobacteriota bacterium
GAAGTCGCGGCTGAGGAACTCGGCGTGGTCACCGGCTCGGCCATGTTGAAGGACGAGACCCGCTGTATCCGCTGCGGCTTGTGCGCGATGCGCTGCCCAGTGGGAACCATCACCATGGAGTCGTACAACCTGATTCCCGCAGAGCCGACCGGACTGATTTCTGTTGAAACTATTGATGCAGGCGCACGACCAAAAGCGCTGGCTGGAGGGGTAAAGAGATAACTATGCCCGAGGAGAAACACGAGCCAAAACCAGCGGTTGGTAACGAGTTCAACCGGCGTGATTTCTTCGTGAAGCTTGGACTGGGTTCACTCAGCATTGCCGCAGCCGGAACCGCGGTTTTTGCCTATCAATTTCTGTCACCCAACGTTTTGTACGAGCCTTCTCCCATCGTGAATGCCGGCAAGCCGGAAAGTTATCCGCTCGACTCGGTGACACTTGATGTGAACTCGGGCATATACGTTATCCATGCGAAGGAAGGCTTCTTCTCTGTAGGCGCAGTTTGCACTCATTTGGGCTGCCTGACTGCCTGGAAGCCGGAGTTGGGCATCATCGCCTGCCCTTGCCACGGCAGCAAATTCCAACGAGACGGCACAAAAATTGAAGGCCCTGCGCCCAAGCCGCTGCCCTGGTTTCGCACCTGGGTCAGTGACGAGGGCGATCTCATGGTAGACCGCTCCGCCCCGATTCGTGCGTTGCAGTTTGTGAGGGTTTGAGGATGGCCAAAACGGCTACAGAATATTTCGATAACCTGCGCGAAAGCCGCATCTGGCGCTCGATTTTCCGCAGCGGCAGCGGTTCAAGCACGCTGCACCGTTCGCTGGCCATTCAGCAGAATATTTTTCTGCACCTGTTCTCCACCAAGGTGCGGCGCCGCATGCTTAACCTCAGCGCCACCTGGTATCTGGGAACGCTGACGTTTGGAACTTTTTTAATACTCGTGGTTACTGGCATTTTGCTGATGCTCTACTACCATCCGTCTGTACCGCAGGCCTACGCCGATACTAAGGACCTGCAATTTGTAGTCTCCTCCGGACTCTTTCTGCGCAACCTGCATCGCTGGTCGGCGCACGCCATGGTGTTCCTGGTGTTCGCGCACATGTTCAAAGTCTTCTATCGCGGAGCTTACCGGCCTCCGCGGGAATTCAACTGGGTGATCGGGGTGATTCTGCTGCTTGTAACTCTGTTGCTGAGCTACACAGGCTATCTGCTGCCTTGGGATCAACTGGCATTCTGGGCGATTACCGTCGGATCGAATATTGCTTCAGCGGTTCCGCTGCTTGGAAACAAAATTCATTTCATGCTGCTGGGCGGAAATTTGGTGAATGCTAATGCACTGCTGAGGTTTTATGTGCTGCACTGCATGATTCTTCCATTGGCTGCCATGTTCCTTATCGGTATTCATTTCTGGCGCATTCGCAAAGACGGCGGCCTGTATGCACATCAGAGCGAACCTGCGACGGTACGCGCGAAGGCAATGGCGAAGCAGGCGCAATGACGGATCCGAATAATCCGAAGGATTTCGTCACCGGCGTCGATTCCAATGCCAAGCGTGAGCCGCGCCGCGTCGTCTTCGTCACTCGGCGCACTTCTCCGCAAGTCAAAGTTGCCGACGAGCCGGTGGTACAGACTTTTCCGGAAGTTCTTTTCCGGGCGCTGGTTGCGATTGAAGTTCTGGCCATTGCGCTGGTCTGGATGGCGCTCCTGTTTAATGCACCTTTGGAAGGGATCGCCGATCCGTCGCACACGCCGAATCCGGCCAAGGCACCGTGGTACTTCCTCGGACTGCAGGAGATGCTGCATTATTTTCCGCCAGTCGTGGCCGGGGTGCTGGTGCCGGGGCTGGTCGTGATGGCGCTCATTGTGATTCCGTATTTCAACATCAATATTGAGGCAGAAGGCCTGTTTCTGAAAGGTCGCGCGCGGCGCTTGCGAATTTTTTATGTAGTGATAGTGGCGCTTTCGGTGTTTTTGTTCGTTTTTCATGTGATCGTCGCACTCGTTCCAACATTGATCGTCGCCGCCTTTATGGTGGTGGCAGCGCAGAGTTCGCCGCAGTCGCCGTCTGCTTTCCGTCGCTATCTGGCTTCCAAACCGCTTTCTTACTGGATCATGACCTGGTTCTTAATCGAGTTGGCTGTGCTCACCGGCGTCGGCACATTCTTCCGTGGCCCGGGCTGGGCATGGGTTTGGCCGTGGAAGAGTTAAAGAGGAGCTGAGTGCAATCATCGGGAAATAAATTTGTTGGGCTGTGGCAGAAACTATTCGGTGATCCCATTCGTGCGTTCGGGGTGGTCAGCGTGTTGTTCCTGATCTCGCTGGCGATTGCGCCCGCAAAAAATCGTTTCAGCGAGTGGGGCCATTATCAGAAAGGCTATGTGCGTCTGATACGCGGCCGCGGCGAAGCCGTGACTCTGCAACGCCACTTCCAAAGCGGCATTCAGCAGATATGGCTTCCCGACCTCGGCGTGGTTGATCGCTGCACTACGTGTCACGTTGGACAAAAGGAAGCCAGTCTGATCGACGTCAGTACCCAGCCTTTCCGCAGGCATCCGGTGATTCCGCATACCTCCGAACAGATGGGTTGCGTGATTTGCCATCGTGGACAAGGTCCGGCAACGACCGTCGAAGAGGCTCATCGCAGCACGCTAGCCTGGGAGCAGCCCATTCTTCCGGCGCGCTACATTGAATCTTCGTGCGGGCAATGCCATCGCGCGCCACTTACTGGGACGCCGCAACTGAATGAAGGACACCGTCTGCTCACGCGTTACGGTTGCGTGCATTGCCATACCGTGAAGCAGCCCGATGGCAACTCGTTGAAGGCGACCGATGATCCGCCTTCGCTCAGCCACATTGCGGACAAAACCACACGCCAATGGGTATTTGCCTGGCTGAAAGATCCGCAGGCCTATGCCGCATCGGCCACGATGCCGAACTTCAAGCTGAGTGACAACGACGCGCGCGATATCTCCGCATTTTTGATCGCAAACAGCACACCGATTCCCGACGACACGGCCTCGAATTCATCTCCAGCGCAGAAGGCAGCACCTGATCCGACTGCCGGGGCGAGCCTTTATGGAGAATCGTTCTGTGCTTCTTGTCACGCCGTGCAGAATGCCGCGGGAAATGTGGTGGGTGGCGACGTGGGACCGGAGTTGACCCGCATCGGAACGAAGGCCAAGCCGGAGTGGCTGCAGGCCTGGATTCGTAATCCGCGAATCTATGATCCCGGAACCGAGATGCCGCACTACCGCTTCACCGATCAGCAGGCCGCCGTGCTGACCGGATTCCTGCAAGCGAAGGCCGATCCTGACTTGCTGGCCAACGTGCATCTCGATGCGGCAACGCCCGAGCAGATCGCGCATGGCAAGACGCTGGTCACCGAATTTGGTTGCGCGTCATGCCACGAGATCAGCGGAATCAAGAAGCCCGAGAATTTTGCGCCTGAGTTGACGCGCATCGGAAGCAAGCCAAGCAAGCAGCCGCGAGCGTTTGGTGCGGGCTTGAAGATGCCGCAATACAGCTTTAACCCAGCTCAGATCGACGCTTTGACCACGCAACTTCTCTCTTTTACAGACCGCGCCCAAAGCGTGCCAAACTCTCTTGCGGTCGCGGCGACGCCCGCCTCCAATTACCAGCCCGCCGGAAAAGCAGGCCAACTGATGAACGATCTGGCTTGCTTCAGTTGTCACGCCATCAACGGCCGGGGCGGCAATATGGCGCCTGACCTCACGTGGGAAGGTAGTTCTGTTCAGCGCAAGTGGCTGGAAGATTTCTTGCGAAATCCGAATACGCTGCGGCCGGCGCTGATCCGGCGAATGCCAAAGTTCAATTTGACGAATGAAGAAATTTCCACGCTCAGCGACTACATCATGACGGTTTACCAGACTCCGGCGTTCGAGCGCGATTCGATGCCCGAGTCGGGCTACAGCTCAGCGCAAGTTGAACAAGGCAGGCAACTTTTCTACTCCAAGTACGCGTGCCAATCCTGCCACATTGTCGATCCGAAAGCTGACAAGGGCTATATCGGTCCCACGCTCACGCAGGTTGGAGCACGCCTCAATGCGGCCTGGATTTACCACTGGATGAAGAACCCGCAGGCATTGCGTCCCGGGACGGGTGAGCCGAATCGCAACATGAGCGACGACGACGCGCGCGGGCTGACCGCATTCATGATGTCGCAAAAGGGATCGGGCAAGCAGGAGGCGAAGAAGTGACGCGGCAACTCGCAATACAAATCGGACTTGTTTGCCTGGCATTGGCCTGCTCCGGATGTAATCGAAAATACGGGACTGCCCAGCTGGCGCCGGCTCCCAGCAAGTACGGCACAGCTATCGTCGAGAGCAGTGGCGGAAAGCAGATCGCCGCGGCCGGGACGACCCTGCCTCAACCCGTTATCGTCCAGGTAAATGATGAGCAGGGGAATGCAGTAACCGGAGCCGCGGTTCAGTTTGGCGGTCCCGCTGGCGTGGTGTTCGATCCGCAAAACGGAATTACTGACAGTAGCGGCCAGTTGAGCAGCAATGTGAGTTTGGGCCCGCAAGCCGGGCGCTACCAGATTTCGGCGGCCACTATTACAAAAGATAAGAAAGTTGTGGAAGTGAAGCTGGAAGAGATTGCCCTGGGATATCAGCAGATTCTTGGGCGCCAGTTGAACGACCAGTACTGCTCACGTTGTCACGATCCAGAGTCCACGCCGGAGCGCGTTTCCAACTACGACAACCTCGCCGTAAAGCCTCATCCTTTCACCGAAGGCGAGACGTTGAACAAGATGAGCGATGAGGACCTGGCCGCGATCATCGGCCATGGCGGCCCGGCTCTAAACAAGTCACCATTGATGCCGCCCTACGGTTATACTCTCAGCAAAACCGACATTCAGGCACTCATCTCTTACATAAGGACGGTTTCGGATCCGCCGTACCGTGTTCCGGGAATTGTATATGCGCAGAAATAGCTCGAGTTTTGTCGGCCTGATTTTCCTCCTTTCAGTTTTTGCAGCCGCTCAGGTTGTTGCCCCGGTTGAGATCAAAGATCCCGCGCTTCGCGACCTGCAAACGAAAAATATCGAGGATCTCAAGGTGGTGGGACAGGAAATCGTCAGCAGCAGCTTCGATTTCCCTTTTTACCTTAGCCGCAAGCTCGATATTGATGAGAAGCAGCAGCAAGCGGCCGACCAACGCTCCCTCCGCTTCGACCATTACAACGGAAAAACCGTGCTGGCCATTACCGGAAATTATTATGCTGCCTACTCTGCCGAGAAGTTGAGCACCGACCAGAGGGCGCGGGAGACGTTTGTTCACGTTGTATTGCCCATTCTGAAAATTGCGGTGCCGAGATTTCAGAATAATCGCGCGGTACAGGGTTACGCCTTGGAAATCTCCCACCATGTCCTCGGCAAGGTGATGAACGTTTCCATGGAGCGGCCGGAAAACCTGGTCGTCTTCCTGCCGCAAAATGCGGCGCTGAAGTTGCTTTCCGCGAAGGACGAGAACGCGCAACAGGCTGCTTTGCTTGAAGGCCAAACTTTGTTGAACGCCGCGCCGGTAACCATCTGGCTCAATGGAGAAGGGTCGAAGCTGGCCGGGAACCCGCCGCCCGCCGAAGCTACCGAGGGACCGCAGAATCCCTCGCCCCAAGTGGGAGCGGAAATCGTGAACGGCAGTGACGGCCACGCAAGCGAGGGTCGCTCGAGCGGACCAGTACCCTCCTTTCCCAAATCATCCAGGGTAAGAGAAATGCCCGAGCCCACGCCGCCGCCGCGCGACACTTCGCCGCAGGCGCTGGCCTCACTTCAAGGGGCTAACAAGGAAGTCGTCGGCACTATGTTGAAGGAACTTGATCCGCAGGCCCATTTCGTCTCTTATGCCGCCCCGAGCTTTGTGGCTTTTCGCCAGGGAGTCTATCTGGAACTTTCTCTGAATAGCGCGCTCCCCGAAACCGCTACCGGCTCGCGCTATAAACTGGCTGCATTCGCATTTGATGAGCACGTCGCGCATCTGGTTCGACCGGTGCTTGGCTATTTCAAGGGAGAACCGCAGTTTGACGGGATCGGCTTCAGTACTAATATCCACCTGCCCGGAAAAGCCGCATCCAGCAACCCATCCGAAGCCGTGGAATTTTTCTTTCCGTTCAGTGCGTTGCGCTGCTACGAAAAGTACGATTGCACCGGACAGCAACTTATCGATGCGGGCACTGTGCTGATCAATGGGGAGCGGGTAAGCCTCGATCTCCAAATCGCCGAGGGCGGGTCGGGCCGCTAAGAACTCGTTCCGACTGCTCGGGCGGAGACGAGCTCATTGCCTGGGCGAAACAGCCAAGCGCATCCGGCTGGCAACGGCTTGGCCCGCTTTAAATGCAGGGATGAACTTCCAGCCGGTCGCCGTATAAATCAGGTTCGGATCCACAGACTTCGCCTTTCCAGCCGGCTCCACTTTCCGGACCTTTCCTGCGGCGTCAATTACCAGCTCCAAAAGCAACTCTGATTGCGGCAGATCTTTATCTGCAGTTGCCTCGAGAGGAGGCCGACGAAGCATGATTGGCTCCGGTGGAATGACTTCCAGTTTGCCAGATTGTGATTTGGTAACGGCATCGAAAATCTGTGCGCGTTTCTTCCGAGTCCCAGGCGCTGCCTTGGACACGCCATTGACCTGAGCAGTGATGCCATGAGCACGCATACTCAGAATTGCCGCATGAATCCGCGCCAGATCGGCGGGAGGCCACATTTCACCAAGCAGCTCCCATGCCTGCTGTTCACGGCCGCTGTAAAGATAGGCCCAGATGATTTCCAGTATTTTGGCTTTGGCGCCGCGCATCTCATGTAGCCGTTCTGCTGATAAAGACGAGGATAATTTGCCATCACTGCTTTTGAAATTGAGCAGATCGTCAGAGTTGAGTTCTCTTCTAAGCTCCACGATGTCGTGGTCAAAGTAAGATCGGAACTCGGAGCTCACGTCCAGCAGTTCACCGTGTGCAAAGCGGAGCACGATGGTGGGTCCAGAGTCCAATTCGCCTAGACTCAAGTTCTCAAAACTATCGGCTGAGGCGGCATCATGAGTCCAGATCTCAACCCGACCATCGAGATCTGTATCAGCCGCACTGAAGAAGTCTCCTCCGGTAAGAGTCCGCAGCAGCCGGGGCGGTTTCTCTAGAGAATAGATTTGGTATTCCATGCAGCAATCATTTGCCGATTTTTTCACTTGAAATGTCGCAACCGGCACGCCGAGCCCCAAATCAACTCCGAATGAATCGAGATCGACTTGCGGGGCACTGGCGGTGACTGGCAGACTGTGTTTCTCCCAACTTAGAGTTGCCGCACACGTCCGCGTAGCCAGTTCTCCGGTTCTCGCCGCCGTCACCTGCACATTCACGCCCGTAGGAAAGCCAGCTTGAAAGCTGCCACTCCCTTCGCGGCAAAGTACCTCGTGATTTTGCGCCGGGCAGAGGCTTGCAAATAAGAAGGGGAAACAACAAAGCGCCAATGGCAGGGCGTCGAAGCAGAATCGAACCTGCCATTTCCGCAATGAATCGCTCAGCATGACAAGGTTCGTAGCTTCTAGTCGCCCTCGTGCGGCAAAGGCTCCATCCCGGTGACAACACTCTTCCGCCGTTCCCGGAATCCCTCGATGATGAGATACAGCACAGGAATGAAGAACAAGTTGAGGATCGTGGACATGATCATGCCCCCGAACACGGTGGTACCCACCGAACGCCGGCCCTTTTCACCAGCTCCACTGGCTATTACCAACGGCACCACACCCAGGATGAAAGCGAACGACGTCATAAGAATGGGACGCAACCGAATGCGCGCGGCTTCTACCGTAGCCTCGATCAAAGACATACCGCGATGGCGCAACTGCTCTGCGAATTCGACGATCAGAATGGCATTCTTGCTGGCCAAACCCACCAGCATGACCAGTCCGATCTGGCAGTAAACATCGTTCTGGAGACCGCGCGCCCATTGCGCGCCCAGCGCTCCCAGCAAGGCCATGGGCACGGCAAGTAGCACGATGAATGGCAATACGAAGCTCTCGTACTGTGCCGAAAGCGTCAGGTAGACGACCAGAGTACCCAATCCGAAAAGGAGCAGAGAAGTTGTTCCGGATTCCAATTCTTCGAGCGATACGCCGGTCCATTGATACGTGTATCCCTGGGGGAGAGTTCTCTTGCTCAAATCCTCCATGGTGGCGATTGCCTGCCCCGAACTGAGGCCCGGGGCAGCTGAGCCGTCAATCTCGGCAGCGCGGAAGAGGTTGTAATGGCTGATTACCTGTGGCGTCGTCGTCTGCGAGATCGTTCCTTGATATCGTCCGACTGCGCACGGAACTGCTTGTCGGCTTGCACGTAGACGCGGTAGGAACGGTTATTGAAGTTGAAGTCGTTTACATAGGATGAGCCCATGTAGACACTCAGCGTGTCGGTGATCTGCTCCAGCGGCACGTGCAAACTCTTTGCTTTTTCACGATCGATGGTGACGAGGAATTGAGGATCGTTGGCTGTATAGCCGGAGAAGAGCCCGGCAAGCTCCTTTCGACCGCTACCCTGGCGCACGATCTGCTGCGTGACATCGGCTAGCTCTTGTAATGAGTGGCCGCCCTGATCCTGTACCTCAAATTGAAATCCACCGAACTGGCCGAGACCGGACACAGCCGGCGGCAGAAACGGAATAACCAGAGCGCCTGAGACGCCGAACAACGGGCCGCGCAAGCGGTTCAGTACAGCCTCCGCGGAATGCTCTGCCCCCTTGCGTTGGGAGTATGGCCGCAGCCCGGCGAAGACAATGCCACGATTCGGAGCATTGCCCGTGAAGCTGAAACCGGAAACCGCAAAGGCGCTCTCCACCTCAGGCACCTTGGCCAGGACGGCCTCCACCTGCTCGCCGATTTTCTTGGTGTACTCGAGAGATGCGCCGGAAGGGGCCTGGAGCGCGATGATGAACCATCCCTGGTCTTCTTCCGGAACGAAAGCCTTTGGGACCCGCTGAAACACGAAGTAAGTCAGCCCCAGGCCTGCGAAGAAGAGCACCACGGCTGCGAATTTGTAGTCGAGAAAATGATGCAGCAGCCTGCGGTAGCCTTCCGTCGTCGCGGCGACTACCTTGTCCACTTTGGAAAAGAACCAGCCGTGCTTGCCGTGCGCTCGGCCCAGCAAGAGCGCCGATAGTGAAGGCGTCAACGTCAAAGCATTGAATGCCGAAATCGAGATGGAGAACGCGATCGTAAGCGCGAACTGGCGGAACAGGATGCCGGTGGTGCCGGGGAAAAATGCTACCGGCACGAAAACGGCGACCAGCACCAGAGAGGTCGCGATAACTGCGCCCGTCACTTCTTTCATGGCATCGGACGAGGCTTTGCGCGGATCCTTCTCGCCTTCCTGCAGGTGGCGCTCGATGTTCTCGATCACCACAATCGCGTCGTCCACCACCAGACCCGTTGCCAACGTGATTCCGAATAAGGTTAAGGTGTTGATGGAAAAACCCAACAGCTTGACAAAAGCGAAGGTGCCGATCAGCGACACGGGAATCGTGACGGAGGGAATGATGGTGCTGCGCCAGTCTTCGAGGAAAACGAAAATTACCAGGATGACGAGAATAATCGCTTCAATCAGGGTGCTCAAAACGTCGCGAATCGATTCGCCTACTGCATCCGTCGTATCGAACGCGA
>QIAS01000149.1 GCA_003225615.1 Acidobacteriota bacterium
CCTAGAGTGTCTGCCGGTATCGTCTCGTCGATATGCTTGAGGACGAAGCTCTGGAACTCGTTGTCCGTAGCTGCCAGCTTAGCCAATTTTCCAAAGTCCTCCCACCGATTTGCGAGCAACTGACCGACAGCATCGCTATAGCCTTCACCGATGGCGCCATCGTCGCACCGAGAAAAACGGCGGTACCAACCATACATCTGGTCCCAATCCTTTAGATTGTCGATTTCCTTCTCGGCTCGCATGGCTTCATCCTGGCTACACGGCCGTTTTGGAGATTCCTTAGGTAACGCAGCTGTCCACGTGATGCAAAACATTAGAAACATCAGCAACTTCAAGCTTGTTCCATGCCTAAGAGACATACGAAGCCCCCTTGACATTATCCCCCACCCCCTTATAATTAGTTAGCTTAGCTAACAAATTAAGAGTCTGGAGCTCACCATGGACAACCAGCCAATCTTCGCAGCCATCCAGGCAGGCGACAAAGACAAATTACGCGATTTGCTCGCGCACGATCCCGAATCTGCCTCGGCCCGAAACGAGCAGGGAATTTCCGCGCTGATGCTGGCGCTTTACATGCGGCGTGGTGAGGTGGCCGACCTTCTGCAGGCAGCTAGGCCCGTCCTCGACATTTTTGAAGCGGCCACGCTGGGTAAGACTGAGCAAATTGCTGAGCTTATCAAAAAAGATCGGTCATTGGTCAACGCCCGCTCCGGCGATGGATTCACCCCCTTGCACCTGGCCTGCTTCTTCGGGCAGGAAAGCGCAGCACACCTGCTGCTCGAGAACGGAGCCCAGGCCGATGCCGTGGCCAACAATCCCATGAAGGTCATGCCGCTGCATTCAGCGGCTGCAGGACGCAAGGTCGCAATCGTGCGCGACCTGCTCGAGCATGGCGCTCCTCCAAATGCCCGGCAAGAAGCTGGATGGACAGCCCTGCACGAAGCGGCGCAATCTGGCGACAAGGAAATGATCGAACTCCTGCTGAAACACGGCGCCGATCCTGCCGCGAAAAATGACAAGGGCGTTACTGCCGTGCAACTGGCCAACGAGAAAGGCCACGTGGAACTGGCGCGACGGCTCGGGGCAGCTTGAGTAAATGCTCTTTTTGTAATCTTGCAATCTGAAAAACGCAAAACCTTAAAGCGCAAAGTTCGGCGAGCCAAACGCGGAGTGCGCCGAGAAAAACGTACACTGTGCAGAGACATCGGGGCTTTCTACAATGCTCTCGACGTTCCTCCGCGTGCTCTGCGGTTAAGGGTTTTGCTCGTGAGACTTCGAAACTTTCAATTGCTTGCCGGCACTCCCAAGCCTGCAGTTTTGCTATCATCATTTTTCCCGCTTCGCGGGCGACACCCATAGACAAAGGGCGCACTGCCGGCCCCCGCCACACTGCCATATGGAAGACGTTCCCAACGTTTTTGTTTCCACGGAGGAAACCATGAGTGAAGTACCTGCTGTGTCGGTCGGCTCGCGCCGCGATGAAGACATTGCCCTTGACCTGATGAAGTTTGTCGCCATGACAACCGGCTACGGCCGAACCAGTTCCACGGGAGTTGGCTTCCAGGGCGGAGGCGCCGCCTCCAAGCCGGAAGAATACGCGAGCCACCTGCTCGAGCTTTACGGCAAATGCCTGGGAGCGGTGCAAGGCAAGAAATAGAGCTTGCATGAGCAGGATCGATCATGCCGGTCTTCAATTGAAGTTCCGCTCGGCTGCGCTGCTATTGGTGTTGAGCGCCGGCATAGGCGCGAGTGCTGAAACGTTGCGCTATAAGCCGGTTTCGCGCGAGGCGGTCGAGGCTCGGCTGCGAAAATACAATGGGAACAACAAGCAGCGCGAAGCCACGCTGAAGCAAATGTTTGCCGAGGCCGGTTGCGACGACCAGCACCTTGCCGAACAGTCGGTAAAAGGATCGAAGCTGCCCAACGTGATTTGTTTACTACCGGGCAGTTCCAACAAATTGATCATTGTTGGAGCCCATTTTGACCGAGTATCCCAAGGCGACGGCGTGGTTGACAACTGGAGCGGTGCGTCGCTCCTGCCATCTTTGTACGAAGCTGTAAAGGCGGACTCGCGCGAGCATAGCTACATCTTCATTGGATTTACAGATGAAGAGCAGGGCGAAGTCGGCTCGCGTTTCTATGCCCGGCAAATGACCACGGAACAGGCCGCCGCTACCGACGCGATGGTGAACATGGACACGCTTGGCCTGGCGCCCACCGAGATTTGGGCCTCTCATTCTGACAATCAATTGAACGCGGTGCTCCAACGCGTCGCGCAGGCCCTGAACTTGCCCCTAACCGCTGTCAATGTGGATCAGGTCGGGAGTAGTGACTCCGAGCAGTTCGCCGCGCGCAAAATCCCGCGCATCACAATTCACTCACTCACCCAGCAAACCTGGAATGAACGCATTCTCCATACGTCGAAGGACCGGTTCTCCGCCATTCGGCTGGATGATTACTATCAAACCTACCGACTGCTGGCAGCTTACCTCACTTACTTGGACCAGGTAGCACGCTCTCCGGCGGAGATCAATAAGGATTAGCGACAAACTCACTGTGTGGGATCGCAACTTCACAATTAATGACAGCGGCTCGATGTCGGCGGCACTACCCAGGAACGTAGCGGATAGGGGTTAAATATCGGGGGCTTGCGCCGCGGGTTAGTCTTGGGATCGGCCTGTCCGGCCACACGTTCGTGGCGGCAGACGCGGGAAGCCGAGTCTGTTCCCGCTGGTTAGCGATGGTCGCGACCTGCCGTGCGGCAAAACAAAAAAAGCCGCAGCGAGAGTCGCCGCGGCTTGGACAAATCAAAATGCCGTTCCCGCACCTGGTCCCAAGGATTGTGCCGGTTCTTTGATCTTTACCGGGGGCTTTTCTTCTTCTTGCCACCGGCCTTCTTGCGTGACGATTTGCCGCGACTGCTGCGGGCCTTGGTGGTGCGTGACTTTTTGGCACGCGATTTTTTGCGAGCGGGAGCCTTCTTCTTGCGTGCCGGCTTTTTCTTTGCTGCCTTCCGCGCTGGCGCTTTCTTTTTGGCCGCCGGTTTGGGAGCGCCGGTTCCGCCTCCACCTCCACCACCACCCATCGGCGTCGGTGTCGTCGGCATCGATCGCGGAGGCCCTGGCTCGCCTTCGCCTATCTCCGGTGTTCCGGACTCTTCTTCCTCTTCTTCTTCGTAATCTTGTTCCAGCGATTCACCATACCCGCCGGTGTCGCCAAACTCGTCCATCTCATCATCACGTGCATAGAGGGTTAGGTCGTCGAGCGTCATCTTTCCTCCTGAAACTGCCTCCGAATTTGCGGCTGCTCTGCGCCCCACGCGGGAAGCGAGAGTGTGAAGTGTCTAGTGAAATAGAAAGACAGCAGCTAACTAATGCTTTCTCATCTCTTCAAACGGCGCGGATTATAGCACAGCCATTTTCAGTCGCAGTATCCGGCAAATCCCAGACAAATGCGAGAAGTTTCGCATGCGCAAACATAGCACGTAGGGGTGCGAAAAACCCCAGCGAAAAAATAGCGAAGCCCCTTCTAATCAGGTCCTGCAAGGAGTTCCGCGTACCACAATGAGACGCAATCTCTGCGTTCTCCTCGCCTTGCTCTTCGGTTAAAAGCTCTTATCATCCTTACTCGAGGCGCTCCCGCTGGTAAAGCCGGTAAGTGTTTTGAGCCGTGAAGTAGATGAGCATAATAATCATACCCACCAACCCGATCGCGCCCCCGACGTCGAACAACCGATAACGCCCGTGCAACACCATTGGCCGGAAGAACAGCGCGATATTCCCCACCGCCAATAGGATACGCAGCTCCGTCGGCCCAAATTTCCAGAAGGAAAGATGAAACTCGCCCAGCGTATAGGCCGCCAGATAAGACTGAATCGAGAGCAGCAGGAACGCGACGAGCAAGCCGATAGCCAGGTAAGGATGCATGTAGCCGGAAACAGCTAATCCTCCCATCAGAAAAAGGGCGCCAAAGCTGTCCACCATGTGGTCGACGTAGAAGCCGTAGCCAGGGCGCTGCTGCTGGCGGACGCGGGCAAGCGTGCCATCCAGGCTGTCCCCCAGCCAGTTCAAAACCAGGAAGACGATCACACCCAGCAGGCCGTACTGGTTCCACCGGGCCAGGGCGTAAGACAAGCCCGCCATAATCTGGGCCAGGAAGCCGAGAACAGTAAGGTGGTCAGAGTTGACCCAGCGGGGGAGGCGCTCGGCGATCCAGATCATGAAGCGCTTCTCGGGCTGGGCAAGAAAACTTTCATGAACGCGACGGGCATTGGGCATATTGGGACGCTCGCGATTGAGTTCTTCCAGGACTCTGGGATTGGTTTGTTCGCAATAATCTACCAGTGAGGTGGCCATAGGTGATTCCTCCTTCCTTTCGAGCGGGAGTTTGCGTCGGGGAAGGAAGGGAGGCAATGCACTGCGGGTAAAACGCAGGACAAAGGGAGATCAAGAGGTAAGTCACTGTGATTCAGCTGGATGCCGCACCCAGTAAATTGGGGACGATCTAAAGAAACAGCCTTGAAGAAGGGCGCTCCTGAGCTAAGCGGCAGTTCGGGCATCCACGATCGCAGCTCGTAACTGCTCGATCGCCCAGCCAATCTGCTCTGCCGTAATCACCGCGGGCGGCGCAATCAGCACGTGATCGCCGCTGATGCCATCCACGCATCCCTGAATGGGGTAGACCAGCAGGCCGTGCTTGAGGGCGGCTTGGGCTACCCGGCCGGCAAAGTCTGACTCCGGCGGGAATGGCTGCTTGGTTTTCTTGTCGGCGACGAACTCCACTCCCCAGAGCAGTCCGATGCCCCGTACATCGCCGACGGCAGGAAGATCACGTAGGCTATCGAGTGCCTGGCGGAGGGTTGTGGCTATGCTTCCCTGGCATCCAGAATTGGCGGCCTCTACCGTTCATGGCTTTGCAGGTTCCGCAGCACTGCCCGGCCGGCAGCTAGAGAGATCGGATGGGCGTTATAAGTGAACCCATGCAGGAAGCTGCCCGCGCCTGCGGCGATAGCGTCAATCACCTTTTTACTTGCAATCACTGTCCCTAGAGGGGCGTAACCGCTGGATAAGCCTTTGGCCGCAACCAGAATGTCAGGCGCAACCTGCCAGTGATCGACCGCGAAATTTCGTCCGGTGCGGCCCATGCCGGTCATGACCTCATCGGCAATGAGCAGCACGCCGCGCTGCCGGCAAATCTCGGCAACTTTCTGAAGATATCCCTCGGGTGGGACGGCCGCGCCCAGGGTAGCTCCGCTTACCGGCTCGAAAATGAATGCCGCCGCCTCGCCATTCGTCCGCTCGATAGCCTGCGCCACTTCCGCTGCGTATTCCTGACCGCAGTTTCGGCACCCGTCGGTGCAGTCCTTTACGCAGCGGTAGCAATAGGGAACTCCCACATGCTCGAACTCGCGAACCATTGGCAGGTACATTTCGCGGCGGCGGCGGTTGCCGGAGACTGCCAGCGCCCCTAGCGTGGAACCGTGGTAGCTCTGCTTGCGGCTGAGGATCTGGTAGCGCTGCTTCTGGCCGATCTCCACCTGATATTGGCGGGCCAGTTTGATGGCGGTTTCCACCGACTCCGAACCACCACAGGTGAAATACACTGCTCCGCCGCGGAAATGCTCTCCGGCAAAATTCAGCAATTCTTGTGCATATTCTTCGGCGATGGGGGTGGTGAACTGGCTGGTGTGGACGAATTCGAGCTTGGCCGCTTGCTCGGTTATGGCTCGGGAGACTTCCGTAACCCCGTGCCCGATGAAGTTCACTGCAGCGGAGCCTGAAAAATCCA
>QIAS01000150.1:0-448 GCA_003225615.1 Acidobacteriota bacterium
GCCTGCTCTTCCACCACAAGGATTACATCTTCCATCTGTTGAAGCGAAAAGAGGACTGGGGACAGCTTGCTCCGCATGAACGAGTCATGCTGGAAAACGTATTCGGAATTAATAATGACACGCGACTGTCCAGCCTGAAAAACCGCTTCTACACGGCGATTCCCGTGATTCGCCAAGATATTATGGCGACGCTGAAGACCAAGGGCATGTACATGCTTGACCCGGAATCGGCCAACGGGTACAGCCTGGTTGCTGTCTTCGGAATTGTGGCCGCGTTTGCTGTCATGCAATTTCTAGGGTGGGCAAACTTTCTCAGCTCGATTCCGCTGCTGATCATTTGCGGAGTGAGCTCGGCAATTATCTGGTGGCTGTTTGCGCGCGTGATGACAGCCAAGACACTGAAGGGCGCGCGCACGCGGATTGCGATCCTGGGCTTCCAGGAATTTAT
>QIAS01000150.1:612-3773 GCA_003225615.1 Acidobacteriota bacterium
GGCATGATGTTTAATCCCATCTTCTTCTCCAACAGCATGCACGGCATGGCAAACGATATGCACCAGGTGTTCGTCTCGACCCCCCGCGCCAGCTCCACCGGGTCCGGCTGGAGCGGAGGAGGGGGCTTCAGCGGCGGCGGATTTGGCGGAGGCGGGGGCAGCGCGTTCTAGGGCGCCTCGGCTTTTCAAATCTTTCGCCGTAGATCCCGTCTTGCGTCTCTGCCAAAGGTTGCCCAGTCACAACCGAATTCTGCTACACCATTGTCACCGCTGGCGTAACCTCCAAACGCATTTAAGACTCAGATGAAATCTTCACAGGGACTTGGCACGCAAACTAAAGTGCCATATTGGAACAGCCTCGTCCATCCTAAGTAGCTGATAGCTAACCCCCTCCACTAATTCAGCCTCGAAAGTAACTTTCGGAACCACCCGCCCCACGCTACCTTGCATGGAACCTTACAACTGTCAGTGTGTCTCCGGGTTCGAACTGGTAGAGAGTTCTGTTGAAAGCACTCGCTGGAGTTTGGGGCGTGAGTGACTTCGCAGGTCGCGAATAGGAACTTTCGGGAGGCACAGCAGCCATGAAGAATTTGGGGAGATGGGTAACAGCAGTTCTCGCGCTCTTGGTGATTTTGAACGCCGCCGCTTTGGCGGACGATCCTCCGGGGCGGGTCGCGCGCTTGCAGTATTTGTCGGGTGAAGTTTCCTTGCAGCCCGGCGGCGTGAACGACTGGGTTCCCGGCGTCATCAACCGTCCCTTAACCACTGCTGATCGCCTCTGGAGCGACAAGAACTCGCGGGCCGAACTGCATCTGGGCGCAGCCGCAATGCGGGTGAACTCGGAGACCAGTCTTACCGTCACCAATCTCACCGACGGCACAGCCCAGGTCGAACTTGACCAGGGCACACTGAACCTCAGAGTGCGCCGTCTCTATCACGGCGAGATTTATGAAATTGATACGCCTAACCTCGCGTTCACGGTGATGAAAGCGGGCGAATACCGCTTCGATGTGGACCCGAACGGCGATACCACGGTGGTCACAGTTTGGCACGGCGAAGGCGAAGCTACCGGCCAAGGCCGCGCGGTCAGAGTGAAACAGGGTCACACCGCTCGTTTCACCGGAGGCACTTCTCTCGCTAACCAGATCTACCACGCGCCTGAATTCGATGGCTTTGATGATTGGTGCCGCGTCCGCGACCGGCGGCAAGATTACTCGCAATCGGCGCGCTACGTTTCGCCGGAAGTGATCGGTGCAGAGGATCTTGATGACTACGGCACCTGGCGCGTAGTGCCTGCCTATGGCGCTATGTGGGTACCGGCTGTCGCGTCGGGATGGGCTCCTTATCACTATGGCCATTGGGCCTGGGTCGAGCCTTGGGGTTGGACGTGGATTGACGACGCTCCCTGGGGATTCGCGCCCTGCCACTACGGTCGATGGGTGTACTACTCCGGATATTGGGGCTGGGTACCGGGACCCGTGGCAGTTCGGCCCGTGTACGCGCCTGCGCTTGTCGCCTGGGTTGGCGGTGGAAACTGGGGCGTCGGCCTGACGGTAGGTGGAGGTCCCGCAGTGGGATGGTTCCCGCTGGGTTATGGCGAACCTTATCTGCCGCCGTACGGCGCAAGCCGGAATTATTTCCGCAACGTGAACGTCAGCAACACGCGCATTACGAACATCACCAACGTCACCAACAACTACTACAACACGACCAACATCAACCGCAACAACGTAAACAGCAACAACACGACGACGATCACGAAAAACAACACGACCATCGTCAACAACAACACGTCCAACATCACCAAGAACACCACCAACGTCACCGACAACAGCATCAACATCAACGGGAACCACAACAATGTTCATATCAATTATGCGAACCAGAAGGTTCCCGGAGCAGTAACCGCGGTGCCGAGCACTGTGCTGGCGAATTCCCAGCCGGTGGACAAGGCTGCCGTGCATGTACCCGCGAGTGAACTGAAAGAAACGGCGTTCGTGGCGGCACCTCCGGTGGCGCCTTCGCGCAACAGCGTGTTGGGTGCGAAATCGGGAGCAGCCGCTGCCGCTCCACCCGCCGAGCGGGAATCGAGAAAGGTAGTCGAGAAGCTTCCGGCCCCGCCCAAACCACTGCCATTCGCTGCCAAGGAGCAGGAACTGGCCAATCATCCTGGCAGACCTGTGGATGCCAAGGTGGAAAACGAACTCAGGACACGAATCCAGAAGCAGCCTGCGAAAATGCAGGACGAACATGAAGCCAAGCAGCCGGCCAGTTCAAAAGCACCTGAGCCGCCTGCCGTGGCCAGGCCGGCCGTAAGGCCCGCAGAGGTTTCACAGCCTGTCGCGAGCACGCCTGGTCACGTCGTGCCCCGGCCACCGGTGAAAAACGAGATCGAGAAAGCGCCAGCCGCGACCGCAGTCGACAAGGCTGCTCCGCATGAGAATAGGCCTGTCGCAGGCGGAGAGGCGCCGCAAGTGCAGAATCGCAACGTGCCGCGTCCGCCAGACAAAACGCAGGTTGGAGTCGGGGCGGCTCCTGCAGAAAAGGCAGTTGCGCAGCCCGAGCAGAAACCAGTTGGCAGCCCCGAAACGCCGCGCTCACAGCTCCGTGTTGTGCCGCGGCCTCCGGAGAAGCTGCAGGTAGAAAAGCCGTCCCCAGATGCTTCGAGCCGTAACCCTGGTTCGCAATCGGGCGAAGGCAGGCCTGCGGTGAAAACCGAAACCCCACAAGTGCAGGACCATGCTGTACCGCGACCGCCCGACACACGCCCGGTTGAGAAACCGGCTGGTTCAGCGCAGACAATCGCTCCGCATCAAAACAGCACACCCGCGGCGAACACTGATACTCCGCGCGCCCAGGACCACGCTGTTTCGCGGCCGCCGGAGCACGGAACCCAATCGCAGCCGAGCTACGAGCCGGTCGTTAATTCGCCGCGCGCGCAGCCACGTCTGATCCCCGCACCGCCTAGTAGCAGCAACAACGGACCGTCGAACGCAGGAACGCAAAATGAATCGCCTCGCCGGGATCCCTTCCAAGCTCATCCGTCGGACTCGCAACCGAGCACTCCGCCCGTTGAGCAGAGACCGGACCGCGGCCATTCGAACGCGGCGCCGCCTTCGCATCCGAGTGACGGCGGCTCAGGCCCCAGCGTAGCACCGCGA
>QIAS01000150.1:3845-8702 GCA_003225615.1 Acidobacteriota bacterium
CGGCAAAGATAAATCGCACTAGAATCGACAAAAATCGGGCTCTTAGCTTCCGAGCGCAACACCAGCATGGAGCTAAGAGCCCGATCTGCTTGCGATCTGGCCGCTCTTTTTTTTGGCCGGGAAATTCCTAAACTCCCGGTAGATGTTGTAAACCCACGCGGGCCCCTTCGCGCCGGGCGATTTCCAAAAGACTCTTTTCCCTCTCCAATGACATGGCAGGACGCTTGTAAGAAGTTAGCACCTCCTGGACTCGCGTCCGGGCGCGGGAAAACGTATCGCACAGAGGTTGCCCATCCGCCCTAGCCTCCGAGCCGCGTTGAATCACGCTCGAGGGAAAATATTGCTCGCTACGAAACAGTGCGCGGGTCTCTTTCAATCTCAGGAACTCGCCGCTGAGCCCGATCTGGGCAAATGCAGACGCCGCCAAAGTTTCCTGTCCTGCCTCGACTCCTCGCACTAACCTTTGGGCGTACGAGATGGCCTCGGCGTCGATGACCAGCTTTTCCAGACTGTGACAGGCCAGGGAATCAAGCATGCCCGCGCCCGAGATCATGTTGATTCCCGCCAAAGCTCCCAGCACAGCGGAAATTCCGCTTTCGAGGCCTGCCTGCGCATCCACTAGCTTGGAGTCGGTTGCTACCAAATAGCCGTGTGTGGGAAGGCCGAGGTATTTGCCGACTTGCGTGCAGGCCATGTTAAGCATGACCGTTTCAATCGCCCCCATTGGTGCGCAGCCCGCGCTCATGTCGAAGATCGCGGGCGCGCCTCCCCAGACTATGGGTGCTCCGGGTGAAGCGAGTTGATGAATCGTGATGCCGCTAATGCACTCGGCGGCGTGCTGCACCACTGATCCCGCCAAAGTGACGGGCGCGGTGGCGCCCGCCAGCGGCATGGAAACCATTTGGGCCGGTACGCCGGCGTGCCCCAATTGCAACAGGTTCTCTGCGGCAAATTCCGACCAGTTCAGCGGCGGCGACGGGCACACATCGAACACGGCCCGAGGCCTACGTTTCAGGGCCTCGCCGCCTCCAGCATCGGCCGCGAGCAAGTCGAGCATGGCCTGCAGCGTTGGCGCGCTGAAGGCGCCTGTAATCACCGGCTTATTCGCATACAACAACACGAGGAAGAGACGGTAGAAGTCCCCGATTTCCTGAGGCACGTCGTTGCACACGAACGCAGTAGACTGGGCGGCGAACTGCGGCAGCATCTCGGTGAGTTGCACCAGGCGCACCAGATCGCCGGATTGTGCGGGCCGGGGTTGCAGCGTGTCGGGGTCGAGAATATTGAGGCAGGAAGATCCCGGATCGAAATGAACCTTCTCCCCGCCATAATGGACCACCGCGGCGCCGGCGCGGTCATACAGGAAAAATTCGCGCGGAACCGACTCCAGGGCACAGCGGGCCAGAGATTCCGGAATGTGAGCGATTCCGTTCTCAACCCGGGTTCCAGCACCGGCAAGCAGTTCGATGGCCCGCGGGGTAGCAACCTTCACGCCCGGATTGATCAGCAGTTCGAAAGCTTCAGCGACGATCCGTTCGGTGAGAGATAGATCCAGCAATTTCAGATCAGGTCTCACTGTTGTTGTGCTTGGTTTTACGTCGGCACAAGATTGTGTCGCCATGCAGTTCGCCCCCACGTTCTTTTCAACCTGTTTGCTATGAGACTCGGATCGTGTCCGAATGACTGCCCATCAGGCCCTGCACCAGCGCGACCGCGCGCATCGCGTCTTTAGCATAGCCATCCGCGCGAATTTCTTCGGCCCATCGGCGCGTGACAGGCGCGCCGCCGACAATCACTTTCACGCGTGGCCTGAGTCCCGCGTGTTCAATGGCTTCGACCACGGCTTTTTGACCGCGCATGGTCGTAGTAAGCAGAGCGGAGACTCCGACGATGTCCGCAGCCAGGTCGGCGGCTGCGGCGGCAAAGTGGTCGCTGGGGACGTCTACCCCCAGATCGTGTACCTGAAATCCATGGGCCGTCAGCAGGGTGCCGACAAGCGTCTTGCCAATTTCATGGATGTCACCCTTGGCCGTGCCTAGAATGACCTTGCCGGCGCACGGACGCTCGGTGCCCTGCTGCTTCAGCACCGGCTCGAGGACATTCATCGCCGCCTTCATCGCTTCGGCAGCCGCCATCATGTCTGGAAGAAAGACGGTGCGCAGCGTGAACTGCTCTCCCACGTCATTCATACCGGGAACAAATCCTTGATCGATGGCTTCGAGCGGCGCTATGCCAAGAACGAAGCTCTTTTGTGCCAGAGTCGCGGCGGCCTCCGGAGCACCATCGATTATGCTCTGCCGCATCGCGCGGAAGGTCTCTTCATGGACACAGCCCACTGCGTCACCTCGCAAGGTGATTTGATCTTCTCGTGAACCAGATGTCTGTGACCGAGATCACGCTATTAGCAGGACCAGAAGGGAGACTTGCCGGGCTGCTGCGCATCAAAGTTCAACTCAAAAACACGGCTCGGGACCGCCTCCGGGAACCTACTTCCTATAGTTACTAAAGTTACATACATCTTTTGCCAGAGGTGTCAAACGTGATATAACCGCCCGTAAGCAAGCAATCATTGACTCCGACAGGAGATGTGGTATGGAGCTGGCTTCTGCACGCAGGGATGGCCAGGACAGAGGAGGTACTGTGTCCGAAGGAAGGACGGGAAAAAGATTTCCACTGGAACTGCCGATAAAGATTCATAAGCAGGATTCAGCGGGCGATGCCAGTGGAGTAACCGGGAACCTCAGCGCCGCCGGCGTCTACATTCGCGCCGATGCCGCGCTGGATGTTGGTTCCCCGGTCGAGTTTGAAATCACACTCCCCGCAGATGCAATCGGGGGCAAGGAAAACATCAGGATCCAGTGTCGCGGGCGCGTAGTACGCAAGGATGCGCCGGCGGGCAGCGATCCCGCAGATGCTCATGGCGTGGCCTGCGTGATTGATTCGTATGAGTTCATTCGCAACTCCTAATCGGAAACGGTGACAAGATGCTCAAGCTGATTCTGGCCGACAATCAAGCAATTTTCCGCGCTGGGATCGCCAAGGTGCTGGCGGTCGAGGACGAAATGCGCATCGTCGCGCAGGCGCAAACCCCGGAACAGATGTTCATGGCGCTCGACAAGTTTCGCGCCGCCGTATTGGTGGTGGCCGGGGGATTCCATTCCGACTTCAATTCTGTAGTGCAGTCGGCAAACCGCAACAAGACGCGCGTCGTGATCCTCGCCGATACCGGCGAGAGCGCGCAACGCTACATGGCGGCCGGCGCGCACGGTGTCGTCTACCGCAATGTGACCAGCGCGGCCCTCGTGGATTGCGTACGCAAAGTGGCACGCGGCGAGAGCTGGGTGCAGGACATCGCGGTCCCCAGCGAACTGACCGAGAACGATATGGTCGGACTGCGGGTACGCGATCGTTTGACGGCCAAAGAACTCCGCATCGTCGCGCTGATCGTCCAGGGCTATAAGAACAAGGAGATCGCCTCGCAACTGGGTACAACCGAGCAGGTCATCAAGAACTACCTGCGCAACGTGTACGACAAGATCGGCGTTTCAGACCGGCTGGAGCTCGCGCTCTTCACCATTCACCATCGCATTTTGAATGAGGCAGCAGCAGCGACGGCCGCATCGACAGCTCCGATGCCCGGACCGGGGGCGGGAGTAACGTCGTAAGACTTTCACAACTTTCAAAAATGGCCGCCCGTGCTGGCGGCCTTTTGTTTTATCTTCGCCGCCGCACGTAGCCCGTTTGGATACAGCGGGCTAGAGCCGGGCTTTCCGCCCGCAAGAATTCACCTCAGGCCGCGCCTACAGTCTTCGCCCGATTGTCATAATTCGTGACGAGAGTATGATGATTGTTTCCCGTCAAACTGGAGGGTCGAGATGATCCGTGATTTCCAACTCACCATCGGCGACATCTGCGGCGACCGAAGTGGCCTGCGAGTTAAGGTTGAAGATGTCGATATTTACGATCGCGTCCACTTCACGGTCATCGAGCGTACGGAAGAGAACGAGGACGAGGCAGGAGAGATGTCCTATACTGCGTTCCTTCATCGTTTTACCCGTTTGGGCAACACCTCCGCCAAGGGCAATGCTGCGTAAACAAAGTTGTGCAAAATAAGAATGCCGGAGGCATGCGCCTCCGGCAGGGTTTGCTTGCACACCTCGATCTTTAGGTAATCTTCTCTCCGATAGATTTTCCCTGCGTGAATAGATAGAGGTAGTCAGGTCCACCCGACTTCGAGTCGGTGCCCGACATATTGAATCCCCCAAACGGATGCGCTCCCACGATGGCCCCTGTGCATTTGCGATTGATGTATAAGTTGCCGACGTGGAACTCCTGGATGGCACGGTCGATCTTCTCCCGCGACTTGGTGTAAACGGCGCCGGTCAGTCCGAATTCCGTGTCGTTAGCAATTTCCAGCGCGTGATCGTAGTTCCTGGCCTTAGTGACCGCTAGCACCGGCCCGAAAACCTCTTCCTGCTCCAGACGGGACTTCGGCGGAACGTCAGCGATCACGGTGGGCTGCAGGAAATATCCTTCGCCCGCATTAGTCGCGCGGCCCCCGCCAGTTAACAGTCGCCCATCCTTCCTGCCGATCTCGATGTACTCGAGAATGGACTTCATCGAGCCTTCGTTAATCACCGCGCCCATGTTAGCGTTCTCGGCGGGATCGCCAACTTTGATCTTCTCGACACGAGCCTTCAGCCGGTCAAGAAATTTATCGTAGATGCGCTCGTCAACAATCGCACGTGAACACGCCGAACATTTCTGTCCCTGGAAGCCGAATGCCGAAACCGCCACGCCCTCCACTGCGGCATCGAAATCAGCGTCGGCATCTACGATGATGGCGTCTTTACCGCC
>QIAS01000569.1:0-367 GCA_003225615.1 Acidobacteriota bacterium
AAGGGAAACGGGCAACCTTGTGATATCCACCACTGTTCGAAGCAGACTGCAGTCGGTGTGAGAAGCCAAGGGTCAGGGTTCGTCGCTGCATTGTCGCGGAGGGCTCTGAAACCCCCGCTGGCAAGAAATGGCTTTGTTGTAGCTCCAGTGCACGGGTAAGGCAGAGTTAGCATTGGCCCTTTATGTGCACCCTCACAAATATTCAATTGGCAAGGGCAACTTTTCTTGCTCCTCTTGAGAGCGTTCGTCCCAAAGTTGTAACGAAGAACCCCTTTTTGGCACCAGTGTCCACGATGCGGTATGCCAGCCCACCAGCATCTTCGGGAGTGATGTTTCCTTGTCATGTGACGCAGCAAGAGATGATCTC
>QIAS01000569.1:589-1924 GCA_003225615.1 Acidobacteriota bacterium
AATGCGCTTTCCATACTGCATGAACCATTGAAAGTCACAGACTTGGAAAAAGATTTACCGGATGATCTAGTAGTAGTGTGGGTTCATAACCATGAATAAGGCTACTTTCTCGGCCGTGAGCGCTTTGTATTCGAGGTTATCCGAGTGAATGGATTTCAACATTGTATCGTGGAACAGAAATGGAATTCTTTGTTTGAAAGCAACGTCACGTCAATCGTGGTAAGCAGGCCGACCGATCTCCCTGTTGATTCTCATGTGAGGACTTACGCAGTTTGCGAATCATCTCTCTGCTGATCTTCGGCAGTGCTCTCGCTGCGTTTCTTAACTACGACTAGCCTCCAGGCGCACATCGGGCACCGCGTTGCTTCCGTGTCACCGGCACATTGAAAGTTCACGCATTCGCCATTGGGACAATACTTAATGGCCATCGCCTATCTCCGGTCTCTAGGCTTTCTGCTTCGTCCTGAGCTTAGCCCATCTCGCACGCTGAGCAGCAGCGATCTTCCTGCGAGCCGCAGCCGACATCACACGTCTGCCCTTCTTCGATTGACCCACCACGGCAAAGCCCTTGGTCTTAGCCCATCGTGCTTTTTGAGCAGCGGAGATGCGTGCTCGGCCAGCCGCTGACATGGTTCTCCGTTTCGGTCGAACACCTCTGAAACTCCCGTTCAGACTTCCCATAGCAGCCAAAGCTGCATCCAGCCGTACCAACTCCGTCTGTGCGCGATCCCGTTCCTTCTCTAGCTGCCCAACAATACCAGTCAGTTTCATAGTTCCCCTTTCGAGCGAGCATTCTACAGCAAAGTCACCGGAGAGAGATTGGGTAGCGAGCGAGGCCATCCGTTTCACGTTGCCACGAGTAAAGTCTTGTAAAACTCGTTTTGCTTCTGATGGTTGACTGGTAGCCTGCTTTGGCCGGACAAGCGTACCCCGCACAAACACCTCGTCTCTTTAGGGCTCGTCTGGCACCACAGGCGTCCCGCACCACTGGTTTTAGAGCGTTTCGGTTGGATGGAGGCACGAGTGTTCATTCCTGGCAGCAAGGTTCGAAAGCTACCGATTTATCTCGTGTTCGTTGGGTTTTTGCTCTTACTCGTCTTCTTCGCCTTGCTATTCTACGAATCCAAACACCAGCGATCCTTACCTTCTGCCCCTGCTGACCGCCCATTGCAAACTCCAAGCTAGCTTCCATGCATAGTTCTTGGCTTCTACTAAAAAGCTGTGCCGATTCGGTCCTGGTGGAATGAGGCGTATGATCTGTAGCCATGGGTCGCAGTCGGAAACGCGGAAATCCGAATTGGGGCAGCGGACGACCTCCCCAGCCACAGCCAGGAT
>QIAS01000569.1:2109-3273 GCA_003225615.1 Acidobacteriota bacterium
CACGCCGGTATCGTCTGCAAGAAATGCGAGAGGGTATATTTCCTCGCCACCAGCCCTGAGCGCATTGAATTGGATCATTCGCTCACCAGGCTTGGCCTTTATCGGCTCACCTGTCCGACTCCTTGTAATGCAATTCGGTACTTTCATGAAGGCCAGATGCGGCCCTATTCAGTATCGACGTTCTCGTACACGCGAGGATACGCCTGTTGGGGCGAATATCGGGAACTTCGGCGTGCTGGGTAATCCCGTGTCAGACACGGTGAATAGCAGAAGGATTCTGAAGCGATGAAAAACGGGGAGCGCCGTTGGGTTGAACTTTGCGCCCAGGCTGCAGCGGCAAAAGACCCTGAGGAACGCGAGCGGATTTTACAGGAGCTTGCTGACTTGCTCGCGGAAATGCAGGGGTACATGAAACAGCAGCCCGATAAGAAAAAGCTATGAAATCGCTCGCAATTGTTTGTCTTCGGCTATTCGTCTACCTCGTGATCTGAGGGGCAGTAAGCTTTGAATATCTGCAACTCTATTTGTTCCACTCCAGAAGAGGTAAGCAAAGCCGATCAGTGAAATGGCCCACGAGTACACAAGATGCAACCCACCACCAATCGTGCTTGGAGTTCTCAGCCATGCTAAAAGCCTAATGAGAAAGCTGTTGGCTTGCCAGATTCCCTTTAATTGACTTCGACCGTTCGTGGGTCTCTATGCTTTTCAACAGGTGAACGGCTCTGACGATGGCATCTTGCAGACAAAGAGAATTGGCATTCCAAAAATGCGCGTATGCCTAAGGCGCAATGCAGAGAATTGTGCCCTTTTGGCAACTTGACTTTGGATGGGTTCGTGGCATTCTGGTTGAAAGAGGCTCCCCCATGTACTTCAGAATGATGCTCTGGATTCCCACGCTGGCATATTTCGGCGTTTTGTTGACGGTTGGCCACAATGGCTTCGCGCCGACTATGTCCATAACAACCGGATTCTTAGGCGCTCTATTGGGCCTTCTTCTCGCGATCATGTTTACGCTCAGGGAATGCCGCCGAGAGAGACGAATCACACATTAGGATTCTCCGATCAGAAAAGTGATCCGTGTGACCGCCAGAGCGGCGTCGATCACCCGTTAGAGGCAGAGATACCGCATTTAGCTCTTTTGTCACAATTCGTGTCTGCCGATAC
>QIAS01000569.1:3397-3769 GCA_003225615.1 Acidobacteriota bacterium
GCGTTGAAAGCGGAGATTGCCCAAATCGAAAAGCGCAGGCCGACGTAGCCGACCTGCCCAACTAGCCCTGAACCGTTTGGTTTGCCCTGTCAGCGTGATTCAATGGACTGAGTTCTCTCGCACACAAGTTCAAGCTCAAGTGTTGACAACCTTATTGCAAGGGACTAGCGTTCTTGCCTGAGGAGCGAGTGCTCCTTCAGGTCTCTCTGACGTAGTCAGTCCCATCTGAAGTGTTCCCTTCTCAGCCCTACCAATCAATCGCGATGAGGTGAAATGATGGTCGTTCGCTCGCGAAATGGGATCGTGCTCTGCGTTGACGATGAAGTTGAGGCGCTCAATCTGAGGAAGGCAATGCTGGAGAGCCACGGCTAC
>QIAS01000052.1:0-525 GCA_003225615.1 Acidobacteriota bacterium
CCAAAAGCTCGACGAGGGCTTCGGTCCCCGATCCTGATGCTCGCACAGCCGAGCCGTTTTCTCCGCGGACTTCTCCTCTGCGCGAGCCTGTCCAATCCGAGCCTGCCGGCGAATTCACTGAAGCTTTCATGGATCTGCGCGCCCCAAGCCGGCCGCTCAAAGTCGCCCCTTCACCAAACCCCGTCGCGGAGCTGCCTGCCAAGAGCCGATCAAACGTCGGAGATGACGAGCCTGGGGTGGACTACCCGGGAGGCCCACAGCGACCGCAACCGGGCGCGTTCACAAAACAGTTTCTTTCAGCGCTGGATGTACCCTTTAAACCAGCAGAACCGGTTCAGGCGCCCGTTCCGGTTGAGCAACCGCGATCCCGCTCCCAAGGCGCATTTACTCGTGAATTTCTACAGGCTACCGGAAGCACCCCAGACGAAAGTGCAGGCAAAGTGAGCTCTGCGATTGCTCCTCCTGGGTTCATTTCCAAAGACAATGCCGCTGTTGATTCGGTGAGGCAAAGCGACTCTGAAGCGG
>QIAS01000052.1:561-1165 GCA_003225615.1 Acidobacteriota bacterium
CCGCGATCGACAAACCAGGGACGGGCGAATTCACGAATTTTTTTGGTGGTCCTTTTCAAGCGCCAGCCCCATCTCCAGTGGCTGAGCTTTCCCCGGAACCAATTGCACCGCCGCGCCGACCGGAGCCGGGTGATTTCACCAGGATGTTTGGTTCATTTAAGGGAGGACAGGCCGCGCCAGAATCGTCTCCCGCGGCCGCGTCGCTTCAATCCGCAGCAAACTCTGTTCCTGAACTGGACTTCAGGCCTAAATCCGCTCCGGTGGGAAGCCCCGGAGCCTTCACCAGAATGTTCATTCCGGACCAGGTACAGAGTGAAGGCGAGATTGCGCCGGCGCTGGAAAGAGCGGAACCAGGCACGTTCAGCCGCCCACCTGGCTCCATGACGGAAGCCAAGATCATGCCGTCTTCCTCCAAAGGCAGCTCTGAGCCACCTGGCAAAGTCTCCTGGCCCGAAGGTTCTCGATTGAACAAGGACGCGGTGATTCCCGCCGCGGAGACCTTCATGCCGCGCTCCACGGCGGGGGGGGCAACACAAGTCTTTGTGCCGAGGGGTACCGAGCCGGCGCCATTCACGTCTGCCGTTCCGAGCGGACCCAGTGAATT
>QIAS01000052.1:1200-3868 GCA_003225615.1 Acidobacteriota bacterium
CAGCGGCATCCACGGGTCCAACCGGCGCTCCCGCCGGACCAACGCCTCCGGGATTCGCCATGCCGCAGATGCCTGCTATGCAGCTACCACAAATGCCAGCGGTGCCTGGTCGACAAATGCCGGGAATGGGTGCGCCACAAATCCCCGGAATGGCCATGCCGCAAATGGCTCCGATGTCGATGTCACCCATCTCTGGTTTGTCGATGCCGCAGATGGCTTCCCCGCAAGTTCCTCCCATGCCCAAGGCGGAGCTTCCTGCCTCCGGCGCCAAGATCCCCTATTTGCCATTAATAATTATCTTCAACATTCTGTTCATTGCCGCGGTACTGATCGTGCTGTACTTCGCTTTCAAACATTGAGGTTCCTCCAAGTGTTTCCACTGCACTTCGGTTTGCCGGCGGAGTTTGCGGCCGTAAAAGAATTGCTCGTAGGGGCTGGGTACAGCGAGGAGAATGTTGCTGCACGTTTTGGACTCAGTGACCTGCACGATTTTCGCCAGCTAACCCGCGAGGATGGCCCCGAAGAAGGCGACACGCTGGGTGTGCTTATTCGTCTTTTTATCCAAGGCAAGCTGGTAGCTGCCTCCAAAGTGCGAGATGTTCTTCCTGCTGCTGGCGTCGAGCAAATGGTCTCCCTAGGATTGCTCGCCCGTGAGGTCGGGCTGGAATCGTTCTACTCGCCGGTAATCATTTACCCGACGCAGTCTCTATACTTCGTATCAGATCGGTGGAGCAATCCCGACGGCTCAGATTTCACCTTGCCCGATGACTTCGTTTATCCGCCCAATACTCCCAATACCCACCGGTTTTTGCGAGTTCTTTCGCACGATCCTTGCGAGTGCTTGTTAGATCTGGGGACGGGAACGGGGATCGCCGCATTGCAGGCAGCCGCTTCCTACGCGAAGCATGCGTGGGCCGTTGACATTGCGGAGAGATCCACGAAATTTGCGGAATTCAACTCGCTGCTGAACCAACTCGGCAATGTCACCGTGGGACGGGGCGACCTCTACGAACCCGCGGACAAAGTCACTTTTGATCGCATCGTGGCGCATCCACCCTATGTCCCGGTGCTTAAAAAACATTGGACTTTCTACGACGGCGGAGAGGACGGGGAAGCGATTACCTGCCGAATCATCCACGGACTCCCGCGCTACCTGCGGCCGGGAGGAAAATTTCACTGCTTCGCCATGGGTTCAGACCGGGAATTGCCTTATGAACAGCGGGTCCGACAATGGCTCGGTGAGGATGCTACCGATTTCGACATCTTGCTCATCGTGTCGACTCAGATAGATCCTGTGCAGATCGCCGCGGATATGGCACTTAAAGAAAAAGGGGGGCTGTCGGAACTCGACACATTTAGAGCCCTGTTCGCCAAGAACGGGGTCAAGAAGTTCTTGATGGCGAATCTCACCATTCAAAGGAAGCGCAGAAACCGAGCACCTTTTGTGGTTCGCCGCTATCTAGGCCCCAAATCCACGCCGGCGGAGGCCGAGTGGTTGTTGCGATGGGAGACACTTGCAACTTCGCCGGAGATTTTAGAGCTGATGTTGAATGCGCGCCCCATAGCAGGACGCAGTCTGGAACTTGCAGTTACGAATCGGCTGAAAGATGCGAACTGGGCTCCTTGCGCGTATCGAGTCCGAACTGACTACCCATTTCCTATGGAAGGAGAAATCGAGCCCTGGATGTCAGACGTGTTCTCCCATTGCACGGGAAGACAAACGACGCGAGAGATTATGGAGAAGCTTCTGAAAGATGGAAAGTTGGCGCCCGGCGGTCCGCCCCAACAATTTGCGGCTCTGTTAGCAGCATTTGTATCAAGAGGCTTCTTGGAAGTTGCTGACTTTGAAGTTCCAGTGGAACCCTGAGCGCTGTTTTTGATACGGGTAGAAAAGGCTGGCAAGATGCCGCGATTAAGCCTGCTGCGGCAGCAAGATAAGCAATTCCAGTTGTGGATTGGGGAAGTCCCCTGGGACGTACGCCGCCAGATTGCGCGCGCGCCGCACCGCTTCCCATGCCGCCCCTGACTGGTTAAGGCTGAAATACTGATACTTGAGCTTGACGGGAATCACGCTGGGCGGACTGGGCAGGTGCTTTAACGTCAGGCCCGGCAAGGCCTGCTTTACCAAGTGATCGATGTGCGTGGCGGAGCAGACCTTTACCAGTTGAGGCACTCGTTGAATGATCACCTCTTCTGTGGTTTCCGCGCTCACTGCCAAATACATTCGCGTGTTGGCCAGATACTTGTCATCGCTGAGTGCGGCGGCGTAGATGGAGGGCTGCGTCAGCTTCAATGGCAATGACACCAGGTTCGTTGGCACTACCGTTTCCAGCATGGAGCGCAGCTTCTCGTCCAGATCGGAAAATATCTTACCCAGCTTGTCGTGATCGTAAAGGGGCAAGTCACGGGGTCGGAGCTTCGGAGAGAACGTGGTAAGTGAACCGGCCAGCTCCACCATCGCGGAATAGAGTTCCTCGGGATGAGCTTGCTTTGCTTCGAATAAATAATTGAAGACTGGGAAGTAGGAGTTGACGGTGTAAAGCAACCAGAAGTTGGCGATATCGCTGGCGGTAAAATCCGCCAGGCTTTGATTTTTCTGGCGACGGCCGCTCGACAATTGCGTGCTCTTGGCAGAAAGAATTTCCATGATTCCGCGCAGCAGGCCGAA
>QIAS01000052.1:3888-9642 GCA_003225615.1 Acidobacteriota bacterium
GAAGCGGGGGAATCAAGCGCGCATTAAGACGAAATGTGTCGCCCTCAAGTTTCTCGACGTTAGCGATTCGCAGCGCGGAAGTGCCTTCGCGGTTTTCCTCTTCAACCAGCAAGCGTAGATTCTTGCGCGCGACTTGAACCGGCTTCTCGCTTACTCCCGTATTCTCGTCTCGAAATGCAGCCACCTCCGCCAGATAGCGGGTGTCACCATTGCGCTGTGCCATGGCCACATTGACGCCGCGTTGGCGATAGTCTGGGATCGCAAGATATACATCTACACTCTTGACTCCGGGCTCAAAAAATGGAGCCAGGGCCTTGGAGGCGGGAGCGGGATCGGAATCGGGGATATCGAACAGCAGGCCATCCGGAAAAATCCCCGTGGCGCGAGAAATCAGCAGATGTCCTGCCGCCAGCTGTTCCTGGTCAATAGTCAGTTCGCTGAAGCCCCAAGGGCAGAACTTCAACGCCTGCAAACGGAACTGGAGGGTATCTTCAATGAACCTGTCCTGTACCTGGAGATGCTGAGGGGTCAGGAACGTGCCTTTCGTCCAGATGACAGGTTGTAATTGCTTCATAACGACTTCCAGCGTTGCCCACCATAACAAGCCCACGCGGAGAAGCAAAGGCAAAACTCACTTGCCTCTACTGTTTTACGCCCGCTACGCCGGTTCGATAAAGTTTACTCCAGAGTAACCAGGGCAAGCGCAACCCCCAATCGAAGAAATAACTCCTCCCGCACTTGACCATGTAGGGAAATGCCTGCGGCAAGCCAGTGACACCGAGCTCTGGCCCGCGCCGTATTCTAATACAGCATCCAGTCCAGGTGGGCCAGCTCAATCCTGAGTTGCCATGCCGGTTCTCGCTTTAATTTTTCTAATTTAGACTTGACTTCGTAACTCTCCCAGAACATAATGCCGCCCCTCGGGAAAGCGTTAGTTCCTGACGCGCCCGAGCCACACTGCCTCAACGCTTCTTCCCCTAAACAGCGCTGACGACGCCATCCTCTTGGATGGTAGCAGTGGACCAATAGCCGAAAACGAGGTTCTGTCATGGCCAGAGAAAGTACCCAGCAAAAGCTCAGTCGCGTACGCCCGCCACGTGTTCATATCACTTATGACGTGCAGGTCGGCGACGCTATCGAAAACAAGGAACTCCCCTTCGTGATGGGTGTTCTTGGCGACTTCACGGGGCAACCCGAACAACCGCTCGCCAAAGTAAAAGACCGCAAGTTTGTCGAAGTCACACCGGACAATTTCGACACCGTGCTTGCCAACATGAACCCGCACCTGGCCTTTGCCGTGGAAAACAAGCTTAGTGAAGATCCTAACGCCGGCCAGTTGAAGGTTGACCTGCATTTCAAGAGTCTGGAGGACTTTGAACCGGAACAGGTAGCGCGGCAGGTGAAGCCGTTGCGCGAACTGCTGGAGTTGCGAACCAAGCTGTCCGACTTGCGCGGAAGCTTGCAAGGGAATGACAAGCTCGATGAGCTTTTGCTCGAATCCATCACCAATACCGAGAAACTGGAGAAGTTGCGGGCCGAACTAGGTTTGCCGAAGCCCGAGGGAGGTTCCAATGAGTAACGGAAGGAAGGCGGCGACTGCGGCCGCGCCAAGGGAAGAAACTGTTCAGGAACAGGGATTACTCGATCAGATCATAGAGGAAGGCCGATTTAGCCGGGACGCGACGGCGCGCGAGCGCGGGACGGACATGGTCAAGGAGTTCGTGGCCCAGGTGTTGCAGGGCGAGATGACGGTCTCTCGCGACACGGAAGCAACCATCAATGCCCGTATCGCGCAGATTGACCATCTGCTCTCGATCCAGCTGAACCAGGTCATGCACAATCCGCAATTCCAGAAGCTGGAAGGCACCTGGCGCGGTCTGAAGTATTTGATTGACCACAGCGAGTGCACCGACCAGCTGAAGGTGAAGGTTTTCAATGTCTCCAAGAAGGAATTGTTGCGCGACCTGCAACGCGCGCCGGAATTCGACCAGAGTGCACTTTTCAAGAAAGTGTACGAAGAAGAATTCGGCGTGTTTGGCGGCGCTCCTTTCAGCTCGCTAATCGGGGACTACGAATTCGGGCGCGGCCCGGAGGATCTGGAATTGCTGGAGAAGATCTCCAACGTGGCCTCGGCGGCGCATGCACCCTTCCTGTCGGCCGCATCGGCGGAACTGCTCAACTTGGACAGCTTCACCAGTCTGGGCGCTCCACGCGACATGAGCAAGATCTTCGACTCCACGGAATACGCCAAGTGGAAGTCTTTCCGCGCGTCGGAAGATTCCCGCTACGTAGGCCTGGCCTTGCCGCATATTCTTATGCGCCTGCCTTACGGCAAGGACAACGTCAGTGTCGAAGCCTTCAATTACGAAGAAGCGGTGGATGGCACCGATCACAGCAAATATCTGTGGGGCAATGCGGCCTACGCATTGGGTGCGCGGCTGACGGACGCGTTCGCCAAATACGGTTGGTGCGCGGCCATTCGCGGCGTCGAAGGCGGCGGGTTGGTGGAAGGACTTCCGGCTCATACCTTCCGCACCGACGAAGGCGATGTCGCCCTGAAGTGCCCAACCGAAATTGCCGTTACGGACCGTCGTGAGAAAGAACTGGCGGACCAAGGTTTCATTCCGCTGGTGCATTGCAAGGGTAGCGATTACGCGGCGTTTTTCAGTGTGCAATCGTGCCAGAAGCCGAAGAAGTACGACAAGGCAGCGGCCAACGCCAATGCGCGCCTCTCGGCTCAACTGCCCTACATCATGGCAATGTCTCGTTTTGCGCACTATTTGAAAGCCATGATGCGAGACAAGATCGGCAGCTTTATGTCTCGTTCGGACTGTCAGCGGTTCCTCAACCAGTGGATTGCCCAGTATGTGTGTGCGGATGACAACGCCACACAATCGGTGAAGGCTCAACTTCCGCTGCGCGAAGCCAATATCGAAGTCAGTGAAGTTGCAGGTAAACCTGGTGTATACAAGGCGGTTGCTTTCCTGAGACCGCATTTCCAACTTGATGAACTCAGCGTCTCCTTGCGGCTGGTTGCAGAATTGCCTCCACCGGCAGGGAAGTGATTTGCGCTTCGACGGGTAGTAGCGAGCAACAATTCTTTACCGAATGGAGGAAGACATGGCGTTAGTAGATTATTTTTTGAAGATTGATGGAATTCAAGGCGAGTCCCAGGATTCGAAACACAAGAATGAAATCCAACTGGAGTCCTGGTCGTGGGGTGAACAGCAAAGCGGAAGCTTTGCTGCTCTGGGCGGTGGCGGCGTGGGCAAGGTTCAAATGGGGGACTTCCAATTTGTGAAAGTCATGGACCAGAGCGATCCCAATTTGGCAAAGGCTTGCGCCACTGGGCAGCACATTCCCAGTGCCACTCTGACCGCTCGGAGGGCCGGCGGCTCACAACAGGAGTATCTCATCATCAAATTGTCCGATGTGCTGGTATCGTCCTACCAGACTGGAGGGTCCAACTCTGGAGAGGCGTTGCCAACCTCGCAAGTCAGCCTGAACTTTGCCAAGATCTCGCAGACATACAACGCGCAAAAGGCGGATGGAACACCTGGTGGATCGGTGAAGTTCGAATACGACCAGAAGCAAAACGCGGCCGCGGCCTAATTAGTNNNNCACGGTCAGAGTTGCAAAGCATGCAGTCCAACGAATATCTTCGCGCCGGAAAGCTCAAAGAAGCCATCCAGTCGCTGGGTGAGGAGCTTCGCCAGAAGCCACTCGACACGCAGCGCCGGACGTTCCTCTTTGAATTATTGTGCTTCGCCGGTGAGTACGATAGGTGTGAGAAACAATTGGAAGTCCTGGCCCAGGGCGGCCGGTCAGCGGAAATCGGAACTCTGCTGTATCGTGCTGCCCTCCAGGCTGAAAAGTCACGGCAACAGTTTTTCGCAGACCACGAATACGCCAAGCAGCCAGCTCCAGCATTACCTCGAGCGGGCTCTCTAAACGGCAGTTCCTTTCATCAGATCGCGGACGCCGACCCCAGGATTGGGCCCCGGCTCGAGGTGATCTTGGGAGGATCCTATATCTGGATCCCCTTCGAACACATCGCCTCCATCAACATTCAGCCGCCAAAACGTCTGCGTGATTTGATCTGGACGCCGGCGCTGGTGCGCACCGGGCCTTCCTTTAAAGAACGAGAACTGGGTGAGGTCCTGTTACCTGTGTTGTCTCCGGGGAGTTGGCAGCATCCTGAGGACGAGGTGCGGCTGGGAAGAGTCACGGTCTGGGAGCAGCAACAGGATGGCGTAGAAGTGCCTTTCGGCCAGAAGATGCTGCTGGTGGATGGCGAAGAAGTACCCCTCCTGGAGCTGCGCAATCTGGAGCTCGAGGTGGCTGCCGCGGCATGATGACGAACTATGCCTCTCCCGACCGATCTACTCAACCCCGTTCCCGGAACTAACCCGAGCGGCCAAAACCTCCGTTACGCTCCGGTCTACGACAAAATCAAGGAAGCGCGCCGTGAGGAAGAAGAATCTCCTCAAGGTGAATGGGAGCATGTCCGTAAAAAAGCCGACTACCCCCTCGTTCTGAAGCTGGGCGTCGAAGCGCTGCGCACGCAAAGCAAAGATCTGCAATTAGCCGTCTGGACCAGTGAAGCCCTGCTGAGAATGGAAGGCATCGCCGGACTGACACAAGGTTTGGAATTGCTCCGCCAGCTCCTGGAAAACTTCTGGGAGACGCTCTATCCGGAATTAGAGGACGGCGACGCAGAGTTGCGCGCGACTCCTCTGGAATGGGTGGGAAGCCGCTTAGGTCAAAATCTGCAGCACGTGCCCCTTACGCGCAGCGGGCTCGACCTCTTTGCTTACAAAGAATCGCAGGCCGTCGGATACGAAGCCGACGCTGCCGGCAGCGACGCCAAGACGAAGCAACGGGAACTGGCCATCGCAGATGGCAAGTTTACCGGCGAGCAATTCGATGAAGCTGTGGCAGCGACCCCCAAGGCTTTCTATGAGGAGCGAGTTGTCCAGGCGGATGCATGTTTGGCGGCACTAGAGTCCCTGGATCAGATCTGCGAAGGAAAGTTCGCCGACTACCGTCCCAGTTTCAGCAATCTTCGTGAAAGTCTGGAGGAATTTCGGGACGTGCTGAACCAGCTTCTGAAGAAGAAGCGGGAATCGGAGCCTGCGGCGCAGGCTGTCGTACCGGAGTCGGCTCCCGTAGTAATCGAAGCGGAGCTTGCAATGCCTTCCACAGGGCAAACGGCTTCCACAGTGGTTGTGTCTGAGGTTCGAAGCGTCAGCAAAGATCCCATCAGCTTGGACGATGCCATTGAGCGGGTTGCCCTGGTCGCTCGCTACCTGCGTGAGCAACAAGCAGACAGGCCGGTTGCCTATTTGCTATTGCGCGCGTTGCGCTGGGGCGAGGTTCGCGCCAATTTAGGTGATGTGGATGCGTCGCTCCTGGAAGCCCCGCCCACCGAGGTTCGCAAGCAACTTCGAAAATTATTGCAGGATGGCGATTGGCAACAGCTACTCGAGAACACCGAAGCCGCCATGGCGCAGCCCAGCGGTAGAGGATGGCTGGATTTACAGAGATATCTGGTGAGAGCTTCCGAAGGCCTCGGTTATGCCCCGGTTTCGGCTGCGATTATTTCAGAGCTCAAAAGTTTGCTGAGTGATTATCCCGCGTTGCCCGTAAGCATGCTGAATGACGAGACGCCGGCCGCGAGTGCGGAGACGCAGGCCTGGCTGGCGGAACTGGTGGCGCTGGAGCAACCGCATCCTGTGGTCGAAGTACTTCCGG
>QIAS01000052.1:9654-10247 GCA_003225615.1 Acidobacteriota bacterium
CTACCGGATGCCTATGATCTGGCGATGCAGGCGGTGCACCGTGGGCGCCCGCAAGAAGCCATAGCAATTCTGGAACGAGAAGCTGCCCAGGAGCGTTCCGGGCGCGCCCGTTTTCAGCGCAAGATGCAGTTAGCCCAGATCTGCATGGGAGCCGGATTCGAAATGGTCGCGCTTCCGGTGCTGGAGGCACTGGCCGCAGAAATCGATCAGCGCGGGCTGGAAGAGTGGGAAGATCCTGACGTCATTATTCATGCGCTGGGTCTCTTGTACAAGTGTCTGCACAAATTGAAGCGCAGTCCGGAACAGAAGGAACAGGTTTACGCGCGGATTTGCCGGTTGGGTCCGGCGCAGGCGCTGGAACTCGCCAAATCCGCTTAGAACCGCCGCAACGTGGGATTACGCTATGGCTCGGGAACCGGAATTCACGATTACGCAGTCCTTGATCGATCGCTTGGTCGATCCCTCGCGCGATCGGGAGAATCCCATCCCCGAGACAAAGATCGATTCTATTAACCGCTCCGAATCCTTCCGAAGGTATCGCGAAAGTGTGAAGCGCGATCTGGAGTGGCTACTCAATACTCGTCAGATTGTCG
>QIAS01000052.1:10310-21915 GCA_003225615.1 Acidobacteriota bacterium
ACATTACGTCGCTGGGCATGCACTCGGCGCGCGATCGGGATCACCTGCTGCGAATCCTGGAAAGAACGATTCAGAAATTCGAGCCCAGAATTGCATCATTAAAAGTCAGTGTAGAACCTGTCGTGGACAACTCGCGCATGCTGCGCTTCCGGATTGACGGCATGTTGCGAGTTGACCCAGCTCCGGAGCCGGTGACTTTCAATACCATGCTGGAACTTACAAGTGGAGAATACGAGGTCAAGTAACCTTCGATGCGCGAAGAACTGCTGGCATACTACGAGCGCGAACTGACCTTCCTGCGCCAGATGGGGGCGGAGTTCGCCGGAAAATATCCAAAGATTGCCTCGCGCCTGCAATTGGAGCCGGATCGCTGTGAAGATCCTCACACGGAACGCTTGCTGGAAGCGTTTGCTTTCCTCTCAGCTCGCGTTCACCTGAAAGTGGATGACGAATTCCCGGAAATCACGACGGCGTTGCTCGATATTCTTTATCCGCATTATCTCCGGCCGCTGCCCTCTATGTCCGTGGTCGAGCTTCATCTCGATCCGGAGCAGGGCAAACTTTCGACGGGCCTCACCGTCCCACGCGGATCTACGCTCTATTCGCGCGCGCAACTGGATGGCACTTCCTGCAAGTTCCGCACCTGCTATGAAAATGTGTTGTGGCCTCTGACCGTGGCGGAAGCGCAATGGCAGACGCCAGACCGGCTGAAAAGTCAAAGCCGCCGATGCAGTGGGCGCGATCCGCATCCTCATTCGCTGCCTTCCCGATGTCCTGTTTTCGAAGCTAGGCTTACAGTCACTGCGGTTTTATCTGAACGGCGAAAGCAATCTGGTACATACGCTCTACGAGTTGCTTTGCAACAATTGCCTCGAGATCCTGGTGCGCGATCCGGCAGCCAAGCGCGGCAGCCCGAGCTTCTCCCTGATGCCCCAGAATCTCTCTCCCGTCGGCTTCGCAGAAAACGAATCTATACTGCCGTACCCGCGGCGCTCATTCTCCGGATACCGTCTGTTGCAGGAGTACTTCACCTTCCCGGAGAAGTTCTTCTTCTTCGATCTCGGGGGACTGGATAAGTTATCGGCCAGTGGATTCAAGAATCAGGTCGAACTCATATTTCTGATGTCGCGGTTTGAGAAAGGGGATCGGCAGCAGATGCTGGAAGTGGGCTTGTCTCCTTCGACGTTCCGGCTTAACTGCACGCCCATCGTGAATCTGTTCGCTCAGCCCGCCGAGCCCATTCTTTTGGAACAGACCAAGCCCGAATACCACGTCAAACCCGACGTCCGGCGCGCCTTCACCACCGAGGTTTTTTCCATTGACCGGGTGGTCTCTTCCAATCCGCACTCCCCCGAAGTGGTCACCTATGAGCCGTTTTATGCTTTCCGCCATTCCATAGGACGCGAGAAGAAGCAAACTTTCTGGCACGCAACCCGGCGCGCTTCGCCGGTGCGCGACGATGGCCGCACGGATGTGTATATCTCGCTTGTGGATGTCTCGGGAAGGTACGTGAAACCCGACGCCGACACGCTGACGTTAGGGACCACTTGCACGAATTCTAACCTGCCGTCTCGCTTGCCCTTTGGCACCGAATCTGGCGATTTTGAACTGGAAGGCGTCTCCGCCGTCCGCAAGATTGTAGCGTTGAGAAAACCTACTGCGACTTTGAGGCCCCCGACCGGCAAGGGAGCTTTGTGGAGACTTATCTCGCATCTTTCACTGAACTACCTTTCCCTGGTGGAGGAAGGTAAAGAGGCGTTCCAGCAGATCCTGCAGCTGTATAACTTCTCCGATTCGGTCCACCTGCAAAGCCAGATTGGGGGCATCGCCAATATGAATAGCTCGCCCCACTTTGCGCGAGTGGTGTCTGATTTGGGAGTCACCTCAGCTCGCGGAACGCGGGTGCAGCTTCAGTTGGATGAAGAGCAATTTGTGGGTGGCGGCGTCTACTTGTTTGCCAGCGTCATTGAGCATTTCCTGGGGATGTATGTGTCCATGAACAGTTTCAGCCAGTTGGTCGCATCCACCGTTCAGAGAAAGGAGGTCTTGCGCGAGTGGCCACCGCGAGCCGGCAGATCGATCCTACTTTAGAGCGCAGCGCCTTGCAGGAAGCGCTGGAAGAAGAACCATTCCGGTTCCAATTCTTCCAGGCGGTGCGGCTTTTGGAGCGTCTCGCTCCTGAGCGTCACAGTGTGGGAAGGTTTTTCCATCCATCGAGCGAGGTCGTCAGGTTCACCGCGCGGCCATCGCTGAGCTTTCCCGCCAGCGAAGTCCATTCCATCGATTTTCCCGAAAACAAGCCGCCGCGCATGATGGTCAATTTCATGGGCCTGACCGGGCCGCAGGGAGTTCTACCCCTCTGTTACACGGAATTGATCCTGAGCCGGTTGCAGAATCGCGATACCGCGCTATCGGAATTTTTTGACATTTTCAATCACCGCATTATTTCGTTGTTCTACCAGGCCTGGGAGAAGTATCACTTCACAGTTGCGTACGAACGGGATGGCCAGGATCAGATTTCCCGCCATCTCCTCGATTTAGTTGGTCTGGGCACAACCGGCCTGCAGAAGCGGCTGGAACCCGAAATCCGCGATGACGCGCTTTTGTATTATTCGGGACTCCTGGCGCAACGTCCGGCTTCCGCGGTCGGACTGGAGCAACTTCTCAGCGATTATTTCGAAGTGCCCGTAGAGATCGAACAATTCTGCGGAATCTGGCGCAAGTTGGATCGAGCAAGCCAAACCTGTCTTGAAGAGGGTAATCGTCTGTACGAAACGCTCGGCTTGGGGGCGGTGGTGGGAGACGAAGTCTGGGACCAGCAGTCAATTGTGCGGATTCGCATTGGCCCCCTATCTCTCGAACGGTACCTGGAATTCCTGCCTACGGGCGCAGCTCACAAGCCGCTGCAATCGTTGGTGCGACTCTACTCGGGAGACGAAAAAGACTTTGAAGTCTTATTGATGCTCAAGCGAGACGAAACGCCATCCGCAGAACTGGGTGGGCTGGGCATGACGGCGCCTCAACTCGGCTGGGTCACATGGATGAAATCTGTCCCGATCGGCCGCGACCCGGCAGATGTGATTATTTCTTTATAGAGACCAGGAAGGGAAACTATGTCAGTCAACCTGAAATCGCTGATCCACAAGCTGAACGACACGAGTCGCAGCGCGTTAGAAGCCGCTGCAGGTCTGTGCCTTTCGCGCACCCACTACGACGTCGAAATCGAACACTATCTCCTGAAGCTGATGGACTCCAGCGATGGTGATGCGGCGCGCATTTTGAAAGCATTCGGAATTAACAAATCGCGCCTTACCACGGACCTGACCCGGGCGCTGGACAAGCTGAAGTCTGGAAATGCGCGTACGCCGTCACTGAGTCCCTCGCTGCTCAAGATGTTCACCGAGGCCTGGCTGGTCGGCTCCATTAGTTTCGCGGCCACCGAGATTCGTTCCGGATTCAGCATCCTTGCTCTGGTTTCGAATGAAGAGCTTTCCCGCCTGATCCGCGAATCCACGCAGGAGTTCAAGCAGATCGATGTTGAAAGCCTGCGCAAGGATTTTTACGCCATCGTGGCCGGGTCAAAGGAAGAGGCACTCCTCGAACCAACCGAGGCAGAGGCAGGCGGGGCAAGAGAGGGCGGTCCACGTGCGGGAGGAAAGACGCCCCACCTCGATCAATACACGGTGAACCTGACGGAGAAAGCGAAGCAGGGCAAGGTCGACCCGGTGCTCGGGCGGGACCACGAAATTCGTCAAGTAGTCGACATACTAATGCGTCGCCGGCAAAACAACCCCATCCTCACCGGCGAGGCCGGAGTTGGAAAGACTGCCGTAGTAGAGGGCTTCGCCGCCCGGGTTGCTGCCGGAGACGTTCCTCCGCCATTGCGCAACGTGGCGATCAACACCCTTGACCTCGCATTGCTGCAGGCGGGCGCCGGAGTGAAGGGCGAATTCGAGAACCGGCTGAAGGGGCTAATCGAAGAGGTGAAGTCTTCGCCTACGCCGATCATTCTTTTTATTGACGAAGCGCACACCATGATTGGGGCAGGTGGAAGTGCTGGCCAGGGCGATGCTGCCAATCTGCTCAAGCCAGCGCTCGCGCGTGGAGAGTTGCGCACCATCGCAGCAACAACCTGGTCGGAGTACAAGAAATATTTCGAGAAAGATGCCGCTTTAGCCCGCCGCTTCCAGGTAGTCAAAGTGGAGGAGCCGAGCGAGGAACAATGCATGGTGATGCTGCGCGGCATTGTGGGCTCGCTCGAAAAGCACCACTCCTTGCGAATTCTCGACCAATCGGTAAGTGCCGCGGTGCGCTTGTCGCATCGTTACCTGGCGGGCCGGCAACTTCCAGACAAGGCGGTCAGCGTGCTGGATACAGCCTGTGCACGGTTGGCGCTCGGCCAAAACGCCACTCCGGCAGCGGTAGAAGACACCATCCGGCAACTCGATGACCTTGTCGTACAAAAACGTATTCTGGAACGCGAAACCGCCGTGGGCGCTGACCATCGAGAGCGTCTCGAACAGATTGGGTCGGAGATGGCAAGGCTCGAAACCCAACTGTCAGACATGAAAGAACGCTGGGAAAAGGAACGCGACTTGGTCAGCCGCATTCGCGACCTGCGTACACAGTTGGAGGCCGCAGCCAAACCTGCCGCCGACGGGGACGGCAGCACGCCCGCAGTGGACGTGGAGAAGAGTCGCACCGAGCTTGCCAGGTTGGAAAGTGAACTCCTGGCTTTACAAGGCGAGAACCCGCTCATGCGAGTCTGTGTAGACGACCAGATCGTGGGCGAAGTGATTTCCGGTTGGACGGGCATTCCTGTCGGCAAGATGGTGAAGGACGAGATCGCCACGGTATTAAATCTGGAGCAGCATCTCGGAAACAGGGTGATCGGACAGAACCAGGCCTTGCAAGGCATTGCTCAGAGAATCGTGACCTCGCGAGCAAACTTGGACGATCCCGGCAAGCCTATTGGCGTGTTCATGCTGGTAGGCCCCAGCGGAGTGGGGAAAACCGAAACCGCGCTCGCGCTCTCCGACCTGCTCTACGGCGGAGAACGAAATCTGATCACTATTAACATGTCAGAATTCCAAGAGGCACATACCGTTTCAACCCTGAAGGGTTCCCCTCCGGGATACGTCGGCTATGGCGAGGGCGGAGTTCTTTTGGATGAAGTTGAGAAGGCGCATCCTGATGTGCTGGAGTTGTTCTACCAGGTGTTCGACAAGGGGATGATGGAGGATGGAGAAGGCCGGGAGATCGATTTCAAGAACACCATCATCATCCTGACCACCAATGCCTGTACGGATACGTTGATGAAGCTGACTGCGGATCCAGAGACGACGCCCGATCCGGAAAGTCTGGCCAAGGCGCTCAAGCCGGAACTGAACAAAACCTTCAAGCCGGCGTTTCTAGGAAGACTGCTGGTGATCCCCTACTATCCGATTCGCGATGAGGCTTTGCAAAAGATTATCCATCTGAAGCTGGGCAAGGTCAGGAACCGCTTGCAGCAGAATCACCGCGTCACGTTGGCCTATGACGACACTTTGGTGAAAGAGGTGGCGCGTCGCTGCACGGAAGTCGAGAGCGGAGCCCGTAATGTGGACAACATTTTGACCAACACGTTGCTACCCGAAGTGTCACGTCAACTGCTGGGCCGCATGGCGGAAGGGGAAAAACTGAACGCCGTCAATGTCAGCATCGGAACCGATGGAAAGTTTGTCTACGAGCTTGTGAGTGCGGCGCCACAACAAGCGAGCGCTGCTCCGGCAGCAGCCTGAGCGGGTTCTCAGCACAGGCGCACCGGAGTCGGCCAGGTGTTCGAATTAGCCCAGGTGCTTCAGGTGATCAGGTCGCTTGGAGTGCAAGTGTTCTCCACTGGCATTCCAATAACCACGGGACGCTTCCAGGAGTCCATTGTCTGAGCGTTCTAACGGAGCAAAACAAGCTATGGCAACTGCAATTACTCAAGCGAGGCGGACACTCAGCTTGCAGACTCCCCTGGGAGAAGATGTCCTATTGATGAACAGTTTCTCCGGCGCCGAAGAGATCTCGCGGCTGTTCAACTTTTCCCTGGATTTGCTGGCCGAGAGAGGACAGAAAATCAACTTTGACGACATCGTCGGTAAAGCCGTCACCATTACTCTGTTGTTGCCCGATGACGAAAAGCGTTATTTCAACGGAGTGCTGGGCCGGATCTCGCAAGGCCACCGGGACACGCGATTTGATCACTATCGGGCTGAGGTTTACCCGTGGTTCTGGCTGCTGAACCACAAGTCGAATTGTCGCATTTTCCAGGACAAGTCCATCCCCGAGATCGTCAATAAAATCTTCGATGAAGCGCAGAATTGGTATCCGCAGCTCTCAGTTCGCGACGCTACCACCGCTGACAAGCACATCAAGCTGGATTACTGCGTACAGTATCGTGAATCCGACTTCAACTTTGTCTCCCGCTTATTGGAGCAGGACGGCATTTTCTATTTCTTCGAGCATGACCAGAACACACACACGCTGGTCCTGGCTGACGCGAACAGTCTGGTGAAGAACTGCCCCGTGAAGTCCACTTTTCTCTACTGGCCCGAGGGCGGATATGCAGAGCGGGAAGAGGTAATCACCAGCTGGGAGATGGAACAGGAGGTAAGGCCCGGAAAATACACGATTCGCGATCACCATTTCGAGCTACCCAGCAAGTCTCTTGAATCTTCCGAATCGGGAAAAAATGACGCGCTCGAGATTTATGACTATCCCGGCGGTCATGCCAGTCGATTCAACAAGCCCGGAGAACGGCTGGGATCTGTCGAGTCGGAAGGCGGCAATCTGGCCAGAATCCGCATGGAAGAGGAAGAGCTACCAGGCACTATTTATCGCGGCACGTCGGATTCGCGCTACCTGATCGCGGGATACAAATTTAAGTTGAGCAAGCATTTCAGTTCCGACGGCGACTACATTCTTACCTCTGTCAATTACGCTGTAGATCAGAGCCCCAGCTATGTTTCCGACAAGGCTATTGCTGAGCCGTACCGCTGCACCTTCAGCTGTGTTTCGGCGAGCACGCCGATTCGGCCACCCCGAGTCACCCCGAAACCATTTGTTCAAGGACCTCAGACAGCGGTGGTCACAGTTAAGGATGGTGAAGAAAGCTGGCTCGACAAGTATGGTCGAGTGCGGGTGCAGTTCCACTGGGACAGGGAAGGTCAGGACGATGAAAACAGCACTTGCTGGGTACGCGTCGCCCAGCCCTGGGCAGGGAATAAATGGGGAGTCCATTTCTGGCCGCGCATTGCGCAAGAAGTGGTGGTGGATTTTCTTGAGGGCGATCCCGATCAGCCGATCATCACCGGCTCGTTTTACAACGCCTCTCAGATGCCACCGTACCCGTTACCCGATCATTACACGATGAGCGGAGTGAAAACATACAGCTCAAAAGGGGGAGACGGTTTTAATGAGCTTCGCTTCGAAGACAAGAAGGGTGACGAGCAAATCTTCATGCACGCGGAAAAGAACCTCGATATTCGTGTAAAAAATGACGAATACGAAACCGTTTCTAAAGATCTCCACCTCATTGTCGAGCAAGATCGCTTTGAACACATTAAGAATGATCACCACGAAACCGTCGATCGCGACCAGGCCCAATCCATCGGCCGGGACCATCACCTGAAAGTGACCGGCAAACAGGCGGTCGAAGTAAGCGGAAGCCACTCGTTCAAAGTGGATGGCGACGTCGCCGAGCAATTCGGCAGTAACCACGCCGAACAGGTCAGCCAGGCGCTCTACCTGAAGGCGGGTATGACGATTGTGCTCGAGGCCCCGATGGGAATCACGTTGAAGTGCGGCGGCAATAGCGTCGTGCTTGATCCTACCGGTGTGACCTTGTCCTCCAGTGCTTTGATTACTATCCAAGGGACGCTGGTCAACATCAACTCTGGCCCAGGGTCGCCGCCTGCAACTGGGACGCCCGGCTCGATAGTGCCCCCGATGGCGCCCAAAGATGCCCACGAAGCGGATGATGCCGACCCTGGAGAGATGGCCGAGCTCAAGAAGCAACAGATGGAATCGCAAACCGGCAAATATGGCACCGCACCTATGACTCCTTTCAAGCCTCCGTCACAGCAGACGGACGAGGAGAAAAAGCCGCATTGGATTGAGATTAAGTTAGTGGATAGGGAGAATAAACCCGTTCCCGGCGAGCAGTACCGAGTCACTTTACCCGACGGGCAAACGGTGGCGGAAGGCACGCTCGACGAAAAGGGCTTTGCTCGAGTGGATGGAATTGATCCGGGCACATGCAAGGTGACTTTCCCGAACTTGGATGAGTCGGTTTGGAAGCCGAAGTAAATTTCGATAGTGGAGGTCCTGATCCGTGCCGACGGTTGTGACCGCCAATGATGGCGACACTCTCTGCGGGCTCGCTATAGATGCTGGATTTGTGGATTGTCAGCCGTTGAGGGATGAGCCGCAGAACCAGGGAAAAGATTTTCTGAATCGTCCGAGCCTCAAGGCCGGCGATGTTGTGGTTATCCCCGACAAGAAGATTAAGCACACTGACAAAAGCACGAATACAAAAAATGTGTTCGTAAAGAGAACTGCTCCGAAAGTCTCGATACGATTTGTGCATGGATCCCGGAATCGTCCATACCTGCAGGATCTCACACTACCGGCGCTCGAAATCAGCAATTATGAAACGAACCTGGCCGGCACCAATGGCCGCAGACCCTTGCCTGCAGGCTTCGGATTCGATCCCGACGGCGATGCAGACCCAGACAGCTTTAAGGTCGAGGTCGTTGATCCAGCGGCGGGCGGTTCGGTGAGTATCGTCCTGGAGGCGCTGAAGCCAATCTACAAGCCCGATGGCAGCATAGATCATCATGAGGAGTTCAGCGGTACGCAAGCGGCGAACCGCAAGGTGAACGTAGACTGCAATAAAGTGAGTTCGGGTGTGGCCTTCCGATCCAGGTATTTGCGATTGGTGAGTGATGAGGTAGACCAGGCGTCAGTGCCCGGGCAGTTGTTATTAGTGACCGACGTAGCCGACGGATTGGGGACCGGCAAGCCCACCGATAATGACACCGTAGAGATTCTGGATCAGCAAGTGCGCGCGTCGTACAGCGTCAATCGTTGTCCCGGGGCGAAGAAGTGCACCGTCACCGCACAGGTCCCGGTGGGAGTGAGTCGAACGCGGATCAAATTAGCCTTTCACGCCTTCCGCAGTGCGCCTGGGGCGGCCGGGGGCATTAATGGAGTTACGGCTCAGATGCTGCAACGGCGTGCTTTCCGCTGGTTCCGGCGCGCATATGCACAAGCAGGCCTGGCGCCGAAGCTGGTGGGACCGAAGGTGGAATTCGTGGACCCTCCCTCTGACAACATGCTGGTGATTTGCCAGGACCACGGGCGCTTCAGCTCGGGGTTCAACTCCGCTGTTGCTCAATCCACATTGTCATTCAGTCTCTCATCTCCGCCTCCGCGGCCGGCGGGAGCTCCGCCGGATCCCGTCGTCAGTGTTCCGCTTTCGCCTCTGCTCACACCAAAGCAAATCGGGGATATGGTTGTCGCAGCGCTTCCCGCCGGCTTCAGCGGCAGCGCATTTGAAAATGCCAGAGCTTTTAATGCGTTGAATGGGTCATGCGATGTGCTCATCACTCGTAATGATGGGACACGGGTGGTGATCCTGAACGAGACAACGGACGACAGCTCCGCTACAGTAACGGTGGCGCGGGTGAACCTTAACAACGTGAATAGCGCCAGTAGTGGCAATTCTCTGATTCCAGCTACGGCCGAGTTTCGGCGTGTCATTAGGGCCGCCCCAGGCGCCCCCGACCAGTTGGATTGCTACGTCGTAGGCCAATTTAGCAATATTCGGCTACGTGGCCGGGCTTTCGTTCCTGCCCGCGACTTGGCTGCGCCTTTCCAACCACCCGATCCCCTTCGTTTTGCGGCGATCATGGCGACCACCTCCAGCAGCGGAGCCGTTCTGGATGGCAGCGACAACTTACCGTTTACGCTTCCACATGAAGCTGGGCACGTTCTTAACGATGCCTTGCCTTTCATACCGAACCGACCGATCCAAACGGTCCGACTCAGTTGATGAGCTCAGGAACCTCGGTGGCCAACGCCGTCAATGCGACCAAAAGAATCTGCGACGGGCCTGTCTTTGTGCAATATGGCGCGTTTGACCCTGCTCAGCCGACGCCGGGCGCTGACAGGAAATTCCGCATCAATGCTGTACAACGGTTCAGAACTGGCGCTGCTTCGGTTTCCGAGGGATGGTAGATATGGGCACCGCTTCCGTGCGAGAGATTTCCATCACGCTAGTGCGGTATAGCAAACCAGAGGGCGCTCAGCGCATTCGCGGATTCATCTTCGGGGGCGCGTACGGACCCCCTCGCGTGCCCCGGGGAATTGACCCAGAGGTTGTTTCCGCGGTCATTCGCGAGGACTTGAAGCCTGACTCTTCTCCGGGTGGGTATGAAAAAGCGTTGGAGGCGATGCGATTTTACGAGCGCGGGGATGTGGTGCCGCACATGATGGCGGCACTCACGTCAAAGGAAACCGATGCAAGCGATGTCAGTCGTTCGGCATATATTCTGCAGGCTGCCGGCGATTTTGGCACCGAAGAAATTTCGCACCGCGCCGCCCAGTACCTGGATGCCACTCTCGTCCCCAACCCTGCCACCCTCGATGCACTGCCACAGATGCTGGAGGCGCTGGTCGCATTGTCCTTGAGCGCCTCACCGGCGAAATTTGGCCAGCGCATTCAGAACGAAACGGCGAAGAACGCCGAGTCTCGGAACGCCAGCGAAGAAGGAATGAGAAATTACGAGAGATTGGCATCATTTCAGCGCAATGACCTTCGGAAGACGGTTAGTACGATGGACAATCGCAAACGGCTAGCGAGTCTGCAGCCAGATTACCGTAGAGCCGAGTTGGTTCAGATTTACTTGGGACAGTCCCCGTTCAGTACGGCACAAATGGAAACTTGGGCAGCACGCTTGCTTCGTGCGGAAGCCATGACGTACGCCCGAGAGCCGGTCTATGCGGAATTTGCCCGAGCCATGGATATCATCGCGGCACAAAAACTGCCCGAAACGCCTTCCAATATTTTGACCCTGCGAGCGGCGCAAGCGATTCTGTATTTACAGGGAACTCTGTCGCCGCAACACAAGGCGATGTACGAAAAAGCAAAGAAAGTCGGCGGAATGAATTTCTTGTGGGATGATCTCGGATAGAGGGGAAAGGGGGCAGAGATGCCGCCTGCTGCTCGTTTGACTGACATGCACGTCTGCCCGATGGTAACGGGAGTCGTGCCACACGTTGGCGGTCCCATCGTTGCGCCCGGGTGCCCGACCGTTCTGATCGGTTTTTTGCCAGCGGCGCGCGTGACCGATATGGCCGTCTGCGTGGGACCACCGGACATGATCGCCATGGGTTCGACGTCGGTGATGATCGGCTTTTTGCCGGCGGCGCGGATTGGAGATATTACCGCGCACGGGGGGACGATTGTGTTGGGGGAGTTTACGGTGATGATTGGGGGGTGAGGTTCTTTCCTGACGACCAAACTTTTTTCCGCAACCATCAGTTTACGAGTGAGACACTGAAATGCCTACACCTT
>QIAS01000052.1:22000-22558 GCA_003225615.1 Acidobacteriota bacterium
TTTGTGGCAAACCATATGGGACTACCCGGACAATGCCGACGTCAAGAATGCGCGAAAAAATCCTAACGCACTGCTGCCGGGCGACCGACTGGTAATTCCGAAAAAAAAGACCAAGCAAGTGGAGGCGGCGACAGATCAGCAGCACACGTTTGTTCGCAAAGATGCCACCTTTAAATTCCGGATGGTGGTGGAGCGTTATCAAAAACCTTTGGCCAATAAACACTATGTGTTGACCATAGACGGCCAGATCTACGAAGGTACGACGAGCAGTACTGGTTTGCTGGAAGTGGCCCTGCCCCCGAGTGCCGACACCGGGGTACTACGAATCCCGGAAGAGAATCTGGAGTGCGATCTTCAGTTCGGCTATCTGGATCCGCTGAACGAGATCTCTGGCGCGCAAGCACGCCTGCAAAACCTGGGTTATTACCACGGTGAAATATCGGGCGAAATGAATGATGATCTGCAGGAAGCGATTCAGTTATTTCAGTCCGACTTCGGTGTGCCTGTGACGGGAGAGCTAGATGACGCGACCAAGGATAAACTACTTGCGCGTCATGA
>QIAS01000053.1 GCA_003225615.1 Acidobacteriota bacterium
CACAGCATTCATCGCAACGGAGCATATCGAGCAGCTTCAGTCCCCTGACTTGCAGCAAGAGCTGGCGGGGTTCGTCACGCAGGCCAAGTTCTCGCAGTCCATGGCAAGAGGCGTGATATGTGACGTTATGAGGGAAAGTAGCGCCGACGTCGATCTTGCCTGCTATTTTGACGAGGAACTCGGAGAGCTCGAAAGTTCGTTGGCCCAGAGCGATTGCTTCCGAACGGGAAGGAGAGGACGACAGCAGCTCGGGATAGAAATTGCGGACCATGGTGGTGCAGGAACCGGAGGGGCAGACGACGAACTCGGCATCGCCAAAGACGCGGAGGAACTTTTCGGCGCAAGGCCGAGTCTCGCTCCAGTATCCGGTGTTAAAAGCAGGCTGGCCGCAACAGGTTTGGTCTTCCGGAAAGTCGACTTTGTAGCCCAACCGCCGCAATAGTTTGACGGTGTCGACGCCGACCTCCGGCGTGAGCTGGTCGACGAAACACGGCACGAAAAGTGACACGCGGCTCGGCATGCGCTTCAGTTACATGGCTTTCGGGCGGCGGGTTCGAACCGGTCCTCTTGAGCCTCTCGTTGCTTCTCGTATTTACCTTTCCCCGTCTTACCGTAGAGATCGGCTCCGGGACAATAGTAGAGGCCGGTGTGCAGGTCAATCCAGACTTTGGTCTCGGGGTTGCCGCTGTAAGTGGGAGGCTCAAGTGTCTTCAGTCCGACGCGCACCAGCACCTTGTCCACCATCGGGAGTTGCAGAGCGGATTGGTCATACGTATACCACCCAATCGCCGCGGTTCCCGCGATAAGGGCGGCAATCGCCGCATATTTTGCGGTGGCGATCCGTTTTTTCTTCCATCGCCTCGGAAGGAGGCCACTCGGTTCATCTAAAACCTGGACATTCTCGGGCTCACGCGCGCTCTTCGCAGGAGGGCCTTTGAGATATCCCTGGACGATCAATTCTGAAATGCGGGGCGGGAAAAAAGTACGGCGGCGCTGCAGCACGTCCACGGCGGATACTAAATCCACCGAAGCGTAGGTCTTGAGCACGAGCCCGCGTACACCGGCATCCAAGGCTTCGCGCACTAGCTGTTCGACGTCCGTGGTCGCAAGAAGTATGACCTTGGGGAATGGAGGGTTATGCGCTATTTGACGAACCGCATCGAGCCCGTCCATTTTGGGCATATCCACGTCGAGTAAAACGATGTCAGGTCTGAGTTGCACGACCTTCTCGATAGCTTCCTTTCCATCTGCGGCTTCTCCACAGATCTCCCAGCCCGGCTGGGAACCCAGGAGCGAAACTATGCCACGACGCACAATGTCATGCTCGTCCGCCACAAAGATGCGAAGAGAGGCCATCTCTAACTCCGAAAGTGATCGGATTATATTCCCGATTAGCCAAGCTTATGAAAATCAAAATAGCAGGCCGTCTTTGGTGCTGTCAGCGCGAAACGGCCGGCAAATGTAGTTAGCACAGCAGGTTCTAAAGCTAAAGTCATAAAACTTCTTTGGTCCTCGGTTCAATCCGGTTGTGAGAAATCTCAATTGCGGTAAATCACGGCAAGAATCCACAATCCACGCGCAAAAGAAACTCCGGGACGTCTGACGCGCACACCGGAGATCTCTTGAGCGAGTCTTGCGACTGGTAACGGCGGTTCGGGTTTCTGTCGAGAGTCTCAAGCATAGTCCTTTTCAAGGTGGGCGATGCGACGCCGCTGTGAACTCGGAGGATAGGGGTTGCGCCCCTAGACTTCCGAGTAGCCGACGACCAAGAAGTAGCCCCGATCACTGAATACAAGCGCGTTTATCGGGACCAATCCGGAGGCATTAGCTCCTGGGGGGCGTGGGAGCAAAGTTCGCGGTGAGAACTCCTGTGGGGGCAGGTCGGGGGTGCAAGCCAGCGACCCATCCGCAACAACTACTGCTCCCAAGTAAGCAATTCCTACAACATTCTTCGTCCTTTTGACTCCATTGTTTACAATAGAAACTTCATGTTCCTCGCGCTCGAGGGACTAGTGTAGAGGCTCGGGACTCATACAAGCTTGGAACAACCTAATCACAATACCGGCGGGCCCTCCGGGCGTGTGTACTGGCGGGTTGAGGGGAGTCTGCTGAATCTTTCTACGGTTCGGCCGGTGGCGTTTTTTACCTGGAACGCGCAGACCTTCCTGGAGCGGTGGTGTCGGCGGGGACTGGTGTTCCTGATGGCGGTGCTGCGTCCTTTCCTGTATGCCAGTCACCGGGTGTTTGCAACGCGCGTGGTGCACACCGTGTTGCGGGGAGTGAGCCGGGACCGACTGGACCTGCTCGGGGATGAATACTTCCATTACAAGTTAAAGCCTTCATTGAAGCCGGAAGGATTGCGGCAGCTTCGGGAGTTGATGGAATCCGGAGCCGAGGTGGTTTTGGCCAGCCAGGGACTAGAGCATGTAATGCGGCCTCTGGCTCGGTTTTTAGGGGTGAAGTGGCTGGTGGCGAACCGGTTGGAGTTTCGCGATGGGATGGCGACGGGGCGTTTGCTGGAGCCGGTGGTTCGGCCGCGCGGGTTGTTTGCGCGGGTTACGGGAGCGGGTCCGGATGGCCGGCGGACGGGGGAACGGTTGGCGCGTGAACTCGGGTTCGCCGCGGTTGCTATGGTGGATCAGGGGGTGATTTCGGCGGAGCGACAGGTGGCGGTGCAGTCGCGGCCGATTGTGCATTTTGATGGTCATCGAGGAACGCAGCCGTTTTCGGTGCGCAAAGCTTTGAGTGGGAAGCAGGTGATGCTGATTGGGGTGACGGGCTTCATCGGCAAAGTCTGGTTGGTGAACCTGCTGATGGATTTGCCGGAAATTGGACGGGTGTATCTGCTGATCCGGCGGCAGAAGACGTTGTCGGCTTTGCGGCGGTTTGAAAAGCTGGTGGAAGAGTCTCCTGTATTTGATCCGTTGCACGAGCGATATGGGCCCAATTTGTCTCACTTTCTGACGGAGCGCGTGGAAGTGGTGGAAGGAGATGCTTCGCGGGAAGGGCTGGGACTGAGCTTGGAAGCTGCGGAGCGACTTAAGAAAAATTTGGATTTGGTAATCAACAGCTCGGGGCTGACGGATTTCAATCCGGATTTGCGCGACGCTTTGGGAACCAATGTTGACGCGACCATGCATATTCTGGATGTTGTGCGCCAGTCAGATCATGCGGGGCTGGTGCATCTTTCGACTTGCTACGTGACGGGAGCGCGGGATGGGCGGGTAGGTGAGAAGCTCCGTCCGAATTACACTCCGGCGGGAGTGGCGGATTTTGATGCGGAGCGCGAGCACCAGGGGCTTTACGAATTGATCGGGCGCGCGGAGAGGATGGCGGAGAGTCCCGAGATCACGGAGCAATTGCGGGCGGAGGCTTTGGGAAAAGAGCATGCGGCGAAAGATCTTCATGGCGCGGCTTTAGAGAATCAGGTTCGCAAAAACCGGATACGCTGGTTGCGAAATTACTTGACGGAAGCGGGGACGAAGCGAGCGCAGGAGCTGGGTTGGCCCAATACTTATACGTTCACCAAGAGTTTGTCAGAGTCTCTTATTGCGAAGCATGGAGTGGGGTTGCCGGTGGCGGTGGTTCGTCCGGCAATTGTGGAGACTGCAGTGGCGAAGCCTTTCGTGGGGTGGAATGAAGGCATCAATACTTCGGCTTCACTTTCTTACCTATTGGGAACTTACTTCCGGCAGTTACCGACTAATGAGCGGAAGCGGTTGGACATTATACCGGTGGATGCGGTCTGCCGGGGAATGACTTTGATTGCGGCGGCGGTGGTGGAACAGCGGCATGAGACGATTTATCAGCTGGCAACGTCGGTAACCAATCCCTGTGACATGCGGCGATCGATCGAATTGACGTCTTTGGCGCATCGCAAGCATTACAGGGCGCAGGAAGGGCTGGAGTACTGGCTGCGTTTGCGGTTTGATGCGATTCCGGTATCGAAGGAGCGGTATGAGCGGATGTCGGCTCCGGCGCAGCGGGCGATCATTAAATCTATCCAGGCGGTGATGGCGCCTTTGGCTTTGAAGCGGCCTCCTTTGCAGAAGGCGGAACGGAGCCTGGAGAAGGTCGAGAAGCTGATTGGGTTGTTTGAACCTTTCATTCTGCAGAACGAGCACGATTTCGTGGCAGATAACGTCGAGACGCTTTCGGGGGCTTTGGTGGCGGAGGAGCGGGGCACGTTTGGATATGACACCCGGTCGTTGGACTGGTGGGATTATTGGATCAACATTCATATTCCGGCGCTGCGGCGGTGGACTTATCCATTGATTGAGGGACGGCCTTTGGAAGCGCGACCTCGGCGGCGGTTGCAACTGGCGCCGGAGACGGCGGATGGCGAGGCTATGCGGACCGGTACTAACGGAGCAACGTGGCGATATTCCTGACGGGAGCGACGGGGTACATCGGGGCACACGTTGCCGCCAACCTGCTGGAAAACTATAAAGATTCTCTGAATGTGCTGGTGCGGGCGGCGGACCCGCATGAGGCGGAAGTGCGCTTGTGGCGGGCTTTGCAACTGCATCTGGATTTCCCCCGTTTTCATAATCATCTCAACACGCGTATTCACATTTTTCGCGGCGACCTGACGGGAGCGCAGTTTGGGTTGGGGGATGATGAGTATGGGCGTTTGGTGGAGACGACGGATTCGGTTATTCATTGCGCGGCGTCGTTGAAACGGAAGTCGGAGAAGAGTTGTCTGAATGTGAACTTGCGAGGGACTCTGGAAGTGGTGCGGCTGGCGATGCATGCGCGGGATCATCATGGGTTGCGGCGTTTCAGTCATGTGAGCACGGTGGCGGTGGCGGGAAAACGCAGCAATGAAGTGGTAAGCGAGGATGCGGCGATTGACTGGGAGCGGTCGGATTATGATCCTTATGCGCGGACCAAGAAGT
>QIAS01000054.1:0-419 GCA_003225615.1 Acidobacteriota bacterium
TTTATCTCCCTTCGGTAGGCGGTGAGAAGCAAGTGACAACCTATTTTCAGCTTTTCGATTACGATATTGCTTTGCTGACCAAAGCGTTCCAGGAGACACAGTAAAGGGCGAAGGAGCAACATGGAGATTCTGCCATTTCTGATCTGGCCGTTTATGGCCAGTCTTATTCTGACCGGAATACACGCATATCTCGGCGTGCATGTGGTCGAGCGTGGAGTCATCTTTGTCGACCTCGCCCTGGCGCAGATTGCCGCCCTGGGCGCCACGATTGCCATTTTGATAGGGATGGATCCACACGGGCAGGGGGCTTACTGGCTAAGCCTGGCGTTCACGTTTGTGGGAGCGGGCATCTTCGCGTTTGCCCGCACCCGGCGAGGCCATATTCCGCAGGAGGCTTTCATTGGCATTGCCTATGCCGT
>QIAS01000054.1:458-8546 GCA_003225615.1 Acidobacteriota bacterium
ACATGCTGGTGGGCAACATTCTCGCGGTCTCAAGGCACGAGGTTTTCAAAACCGCTATCTTGTACGGCGCGATCGGGCTATTTCACTACATTTTCCGTCACAAGTTTCTGCTGATCTCGACCGATCCGGCCGCGGCGGAGACTCGGGGGATGAACATCCGGTTCTGGGATTTCCTGTTCTATGCCTCCTTCGGCTTCGTTGTGACTTCGTCAGTGGCCATTGCCGGGGTGTTGCTGGTGTTCTGCTATCTGATTGTGCCCTCCGTGGGAGCGATGCTGTTCGCGGATCGGGTGGGCAGACGACTGGCGATTGGATGGACCATGGGGACCCTGGTATCAGCACTGGGGGTCTATTTCTCAGTGTTGCTGGATCTGCCTACCGGTGCCACCATCGTGTGCACGTTTGGTGCGGTGCTGGTCGTGATGTTTCTGATCTATCTCTTCTTCTTCCATGGGCAGAGGGCGCGCACATTAGAAGGGGCTGCTGCCCTGGAGAGCCCAAAAGAGCGGGTCTTGAGTCGACAGTGATCTGCCACGGCTGGGTTTTATCCTAGCTGTTCGAAACCGGTGGCCTGCCTCGGCAAATATTTGAAATCCCAAGCTGTTATCAGCGGTTACCGACCCATTACTTTCGCGCCTGTCCATAGCACGTTAGTGCATTGACCTACTGGTGTCTGCTTGCTACTTTGAACCCGTACGATGCATTAGCTCCCCCCGGCGTAACGTGCATCTTAAGAAGCGCGGAGGAGGGTGCTATGAGGATTATGCATCTGTGCTACGCAGCGATCGGATTTGCGATGGCACGCTGGATTTTCCGGCGACGCCCAGTTCCTGTGCTGGACCCTGTAACTCGTTTCCGCGTCTCGGGCTTACTGTAAGCGTTTTGTAATGGGCGCACGCCCCGTTGCGCGCTACTTCGTCGCGCGCGCCCAGTCCTCAAGATCTTCTTTCCCTCCAAGGTTCTAATCCCAACGTTCTCCGCCTTCGCCTCTACAGGCTCGCTTCTCTGGATACAATTTCTTCAGGCCGGAGTCCGTCCGCGCTCATTAATCAGCTGAATTCAGCAGGGCGCGGCCCCATGTTGCGAGCGGATGCTTGCGGCCACAATGATCGCGGCAGTCACCATGACTTTCTTCGCCATGAAGTCCAAAGTTTACGGGGCTGTGCTCGTGGCAGTTGCCGGACTGCTACTACCGACGATTACTGTTGCGCAATCTGATTCAGGCGAAGCGCCACTCGGCGATGTCGCCCGGGCCTTGCGTAAAAAGCCAGATATGCCCGCGCACACAGTCATTGATAATGACAACTTTAATCAGGTCATGGATGAGGTCGAGAGTCGAAGATTGAACGCCGCAACGCTTGCTTTCTCAGGCGATGACGCACGCAAAGCACTCAAAGTGTTCTCTCCTGATGGAACCTGCAGCTTGTCTTTTAGTGCGCAGGCGGAGCCCCTGCTTTCCGAACAGTTTCTTTCCCAGGAGTTGCCTGACAGCGAATTACCTAAGCTGGACGGCCCAGCCAGTCTCAGTGGTGATACTTTGCAGGTGTCAGTTTATAACGGAACGGCATGGAATTTACGAGAGATTACCGTAGGTTTAACGCTTCTGCGCAAGCAGACCGCGACGACCGCTGACTACGGCGTGGCCAAGTTGCTCCCGGCGGTGGCTGGAGATCCGCCGTCTTCTTTGCCTGGTGACTCTGGGGAAAAACGTTCCGACGTAACTGTGCTGATCCACCTGAAGGGAGCGGCGGCCCCACTAGCGAGCTCCGTATTTCGCCAACCCTTGGGAGCCGCGCTGAGTCCCGATCAGGAATGGCATTGGGCGATCCTCAAAGCTAAAGGCATACCGCCGCAGGCGCTCCCCTCGAGCCCGACCGGCCCTTCCGGTCAGCCGGCTTCATCAAGTACACCCGCTTCGACGTCTGGACCTGCTTCCTCGCTCGCTCCCCAAGGTCAGTTCTAAGCGGGCCTTGAGGAAAACCAGCACCACGCAACCAAGTCCCATCAGCCTGTAAGTCAGTTAGGAAGAAGAATCCTGCCTTCGGGCAAGGGGCACAGATTCAGTTTTACGGCTCTTCAAGCTGCGATAGGCAGCGTCGAGAATCTCTTGGTTTTGCCAGCCTTCCTCGCCTGATACCGGGAATACTGATTCGCCTTCCACGGCCGCGGCGAACGCATCCACTTGACGGGCGTAGGCAAATTTGTTTGAGAGCTGCTCGGTCTCTACCACGGCGCCATCGCGCTTGAGGTCCAGGTGGATTGGCCGTTCCACATTTAGAGCGTCATCAGCGCGCAGCACCCCCTCCTGTCCAACGATTTCAATTGGAGTGCGATACTCGGCGCGAGTGGAAACCAGAACAGTCCCTAAAGTGCCACGAGAGAATTCCAGCGACAGCACCGCTGCGGCTTCCACTTGGCCCGATGCTTCGTCCGCCGTGCCCCGCGCACTCACAGCTACGACTTCGTCTTGCAAGATGTAACGGAGTGTGTCCACGCAGTGCACGCCTACGTCACCAATTGGCCCGCCGCCAGACAGCTCTGGGTCTGTGATCCAGGTTCGCGCATGGCCACGGCCGGGAAAGCAAAACTCCGAGCGGGCGAAGACGACTTTCCCCACTTGCCCGGAGGCGATGCGCTCGCGCAGTCGAGCCGTGCTGTCCTCAAATCGAAATACCTGGGCTATGCCCAGGAGGACTTTAGCGGTATGTGCGGCCTCCACCATCTGACGACATTCCTGAGCATTCATTGCCATTGGTTTCTCACAGAGCACCGGCTTCCCGTAACTGATGGCCAGTAAGACGTCCTGTAGATGTAGAGCATTGGGCGTGGTAACGAAAACTGCGTCTACCTCGGGAGAACGGCAGAGATTTTCGGCCGAATCGAAGGCAAGCGGGATTTCGTACTGGCGTGCCGATTCCCGCGCTGCTTCCATGTTGCGCCGGGAAAGAGCAGAAACCCGGCTGCGTTTGGCCAGCGCAAAGCCCGGCATGAGCCGGCGGACAGCGTGTAATCCGAAACCGAGAATGCCAAAGCGAACCATATTTGAACTCGAGTCCGAGCCAGACCGACCGTGGTGCTGAGCTCGTCAGGCGCAGGAACTGGCGACCTGTACCAAAGACCGTGAGCGGGCAGAAAACGTAACAGAATACCGTGTCGCGCCAAGCAAGCGTGTTGACTAACTCCCCGCTGAAGCCTAACATGCGACCACAAAAGTGCGCGCCCCATCGCGATGATCGGCCAAACCCTCGGGCATTATCGGATTCTCGAAAAAATCGGCGACGGCGGCATGGGCGAAGTGTTCCGCGCTCGTGACGACCGGTTGGCGCGTGACGTCGCCCTGAAGATAGTTCGCCCAGCTGCTTCCAATGACCAGGATCGGCTCCGCCGCTTTGAGCAGGAAGCCCGCGCTGCCGCTGCTCTTAACCATCCCAACATAGTCGCGATTTATGACATCGGCATGCACGCTGGCACCCCGTATATCGTCTCCGAGTTGCTGGAAGGCCAGACCTTGCGTGAGCGGCTCTTCGATGGTGCTCTTCCCATTCGCCAAGTCACAGATTATGCCTTGCAGATCGTACAGGGCCTGATGGCCGCGCACGAAAAACATATCGTCCATCGCGACTTGAAACCGGAAAACCTGTTCATCACCAAGGATGGTCGCGTAAAGATTTTGGATTTCGGCATTGCCAAGCTGCTTCCGTCGGAAGAAACCCACGTCCGAGTTTCGACTACCATGACCACCCAGACCAAGTCAGGACTGGTTCTGGGGACAGTGGCGTACATGTCGCCGGAGCAGTTACGAGCGAGACCAGTGGACCACCGCTCCGACATTTTCAGCTTCGGGGCGATCCTGTACGAAATGCTTGGCGGGACCCGCGCTTTCAAAGGCGAAACCAATGTCGATACGATTACCGCGGTCCTGAAGGATGAGCCGGTGGAAATCACCGAAGTTCGGCCCAACGTGCCGGCGGCGTTCGAACCCATCATCGCGCATTGTCTTGAAAAAGAACCCGAGAACCGCTTTCAGTCCGCCCGCGATCTGGCCTTTGCGCTCAGCACTTTGTCGAATGTGACCGGATCCAGAACGGCCGCGCAGCCAACCGTTGATGTCCGTTCGCGCCGGCGGTTGTGGTGGGGGCTAGCGGTGGTGTTGCTGACGGCGGCGATCGGTATTGCACTGGGTTTCAAAATACATGCTCCAGTAAATCCCTCGTACCGGCGCCTCAGCTTCGAGCGGGGTACCATTTATTCCGCCAGGTTTGCCAGCGACGGCCGAAGCGTTCTTTATGGAGCTTCCTGGAACGGCCAACCCTTAAAGCTCTATACCACAAGTTCGGAATCTCCTCTCGAGCATGCCTTGGACTTGAGCGATGCCCACCTTCTGGCGGTCTCGCCCTCGAACGAACTAGCAGTGGAATTGCATGGTAATCATGGCTCGCGACGCGAGTTCATTGACGGCACTTTGGCCCGCGCTCCATTGGCTGGCGGTGCTCCGCGCGAAATTCTGGAAGGCGTGCGCTGGGCGGATTGGGCGCCCGACGGTGAGCTTGCAGTAGTGCATCATGTGAACGGGAGCAGTCGTTTGGAGTTCCCCGTAGGTAAGGTTCTTTATGAGACTCACGGTTGGATCAGCCACGTGCGCGTGTCGCCGCAGGGTGACAAGATTGCGTTTCTTGATCATCCGGCTTTGTGGGACGACCGGGGCACCGTGGATGTGGTTGACACAAAGGGAACCAGGAGCGTTCTCTCTCCCGAATGGGAATCCGAAGACGGTCTGGCGTGGAGTCCAGGCGGCGATGAACTGTGGTTCACAGCGATCGAAGGCGGCTATAACCGCGCTTTGTGGGCAGTCGGATCTTCCGCGCGTCAACGCAAAATCTTAAGTGGTCCGGGTGGACTTACACTTCGATAACGAGCGACTCGCCATGGAAGCCGCTGGCCAGGATGGAAAAGCGGTGCGCGATCTCTCCTGGTTTTATTGGTCGATTGCCATGGATCTATCCAAGGATGGCCAGTCCTTTCTGTTTGAAGAGAGCAGTGAGCCTGCCGGACCGCACTATGCGGTTGCGCTCCGGAACTTGGATGGCTCGCCTCCCATACGTCTTGGTGATGGGAGTCCGGGGGGATTGTCGCCAGACGGGAAGTGGGCGATCGCTGTCTTTACTGGTGCGCCGGAGCATGTCACCCTGCTGCCGACAGGGGCGGGTGAACCTCTGGATATTTTTCCTACAGGCATTGAGCATCTGGAAAACGGCGGCGCGCGGTTTATGCCGGACGGAAAACACATTACATTCGCAGGCAATCAGCCGGGCCGTCTGCTGCGCACTTACCTCTTGGACATCTCTGGAGGATCGCCACGCGCGATCACTCCCGAAGGTGTTATTGCCACCGTTATTTCACCTGATGGCAAGCACATCGCTGGCGTGGACAGCAGTATGCGGTTGACCCTATATCCAATCGAAGGAGGCGACCCGAACTTCATTCCCGGGCTGCCGCCAGGATTCATCCCGGCGCAATGGTCGGAAGATGGTTCTGCTATCTATATCTATCGCCAAGGGGAAATACCTCTTACGATTTACCGCGTCAATGTCAAAAGCGGCAAGCAGAAGATCGTGCGAGCCATCGAGCCGGCCGGGCGTGCAGGTGTGGTTTCGATTGGCCCAATTGCGCTGAGTCGGGACGCTTCCCGTTGCGTTTATAGCTATTACCAGACCCAACCAAACCGTCGGTAGAGCAACAATCAGGGCCTTGCAGAAGATCAACGATGGCGGGAGAGAATCTTCCACCATGCGAGGGTTGCCTGATAGTCACTCAACGTAACGAGCCTGTGAATTCCTGCCTTACGTAATGAAAGAAAATCGAAGTCGAGGTACGGCCTTGGGCCAATGGATTACGATAATGCGGCAGCTCACGGCCGCGGAACAAGAAGCCATCTCCGAGAGCCTGATACAACGTGAGTTTGCCTTCCTGCGTGTCTACGTGTAGCGGCCACGGTGTGTAGCGAGCCGTTTCAGGCGAAAAGTCCAGACAGCAGGTGATTGTGAACTCGCACTGCTCCCGATCAGTGTGTTTCTCCAGATCCGAACCACCCAAATAACTGCAAAGGTAGACGTAAGAAGGCTTGATCGGCTCTCCCACAATGCTGGAAACGGTGGCGAGGAGTTGGTGATGAAAGAATCGCGCCACGGGTTCATTATGGGCGCCATAGCGACGCGGGCTCTGATCATCGCCGAGTTGTATCCGGCCATTTCGAATCAGGTAGCGATAATAGCGGCGCAGTGCGCCAAGGTGGAAGGGGTGAATCAAGCCGGGGACGGGCACAAACATTCTTTGAAAATGCTGGCGCATGCCGACGGCAACTTCACTCCAGTGCCTGCGGCGTTCGGAGGCAGCATCGCGCGATACCAGCACAGCCGCGCGCACCAGGATCTCGCGTACGGGTTCCGGCAAATGTGCGGGCGCAGGATCTCCGGGCCGGACCCCCGAGAGCAGAGCGGTGAATTCAGGTCCCAACCAGAAGGGCGCCCAAGCCTCGGTCGCAGGATCTCGGACCCACGCGATGATCCCGACGAGGGCAAAGTTCTCAAACAAGTCGGGGTAAGCCGTCAGTTCCGAGGGCAATTCGCCGTCCTGGCAAAAAACGCAATGCGGGTTCACGATGAGGTCGGATGTGATGCTGCTCGCCGACAACGGCGCCACTCGCCGCGGGACAAGGTGCGTCGGTTGCTCATCGAGCAGGCACTAGAAACGAGATGCGGGGAGTCCCCGACGGACAGTGCGGGATTCGGGAGACTCCCCCATCAATCGCGTGATCCACTCGATCCATGCGGCGTCTTTTACCGGTGAAACCATCCGTTTACCGTAAAGCGGCTATCCGCGAATGCCCGCGAGGAGCATTCAACGGGCGTGATCTCGTGCAGGAGAGAACTGGGAAAAAATACGATCTGGTTCTGCTCCGGCACGATTGTTTGGTATTGGCCCGTGCTGCGGTATTCGTCGTTTTCCCGCCGTGAGTCGTAAATCCGGAGTTCACCTCCCTGAAATGCCTTGGGCTCACGGTGAAAGAAGTAGACGAAAGTCAGCTCCCGAGAAGCGATTTCATCTTGACCGTTATCGTTGTGGTGGCGGAAAAAATCGCCGTCGTTGCTGGCCGTCATCTGCGCTTCGATGCGGGTGATGGGAAAAACTTCCGACCCGAGCTTCTGCATCACAAGCGGCAGCGCGGCCTGGATTCGGTTCAAAATTAACGTCTGGTGAGCACCCAGATCCATGAGTACCCGGGAGCGGCGGTATTCATAGTCAATCCCCGAGCCGCCATCGCCCGGCGCAAGCACTTCGCTAAGTGCAAAATCGGCCTCGTGCGCCAAGGCATACTGGATGACTTCATTCAATTCGTCAGGAACCAGAAATTCATCCAGAAGGGCATACTGAGCAGGCAGAAACTCAGGGCGCTCCATGAGCGCTGCCGAAGTGGCCGACTCTACTCGTTTGAGCATGCCGGGGCCGGGGCTGGGCTGAGGTGGACGAGGGCCGCTGCTGGGAGCAGTTCCCGGACCAGGGCTCGGCTGGGGTGGGCGAGGCCCACTGGTTTTAAGACTTGTTTCGGACACACTGTTTGGTTTTGGTGGTCGCGGGCCGCTCATTGAGAGCGAGACCGTCGGATTCAGATCGCTATTCTGCACGCCGTTGTGCAAGATTTGCTCAACGATCTGGCCGCCCAGCACAGTGAAGGCGCGTTGTGCCACAGTTTCGCCGACGGCATGAGCAATGATCTCAGCGACGGCCTGATTCGATCTATTTGCCGAGTTACTGCGCGCATGTTGTAAGAGGTTGCTGAGCAATTCTCGTTCGCGGGGGCTCAGGATTCGTTCATCTTGCAGCAACGTCTCAGAAAAACTATGGAGGATCTCTTTGCTTGTCATCTCTAGACACACCTCTATCTGGGTATTTTGGCGAGCACATTATCGAGGGACCCAAAAAGGGGAAGAGAACAACTGTGGCGCGGAGCCTAACAGAAAAGGCTGTGGAAATAGCAGAAATTAATTTGTATCACGCGATACCGATGTCTGACGTTATTTCGTCACCATG
>QIAS01000055.1 GCA_003225615.1 Acidobacteriota bacterium
GGTCGGAACTGGCAACCGCGGCCATGTATTTGCCATTTTGGGCGAGGACAGCTTTATCGATCTGCTGAAAGCAAGCGCGACGCAGGTGACCGCGTTCGCCAAAGCGCCCGGGGGAGGGCTCTACGTTTCCACCAGCAACTTGGGGAAACTTTTCCTTCTCGGTCCAACACCCGATACGGAAGGCAGCTACGAGAGTGACGTTTTCGACGCGCATATTTTCTCGCGCTGGGGACGGGTTGAATTCCGCGGCGCTGGAAACGTCGAACTCTTCACCCGCAGCGGCAATGTGGACAATCCCGACCGTAACTGGAGTCCGTGGACCAGGCTGGATTTGCGCAAAGACACACAGGCAAGTGTCCCTGCCGCCCGATTTATTCAATGGAAAACCGTGCTGCGCGCTGGAACTCCTCCACCGCGCGTGGATAGCGTGTTGCTCAATTATCTACCAAAGAACGTTGCACCCGACATCGACGAAGTCAGCGTACAAGTAGGAGCACGCTATCAATCCGTGCCCAAAGTGTCGATCGCCGACTCAAGTAGCGGCAATAGCTCCGATGCCCCTTCGGTGCACGATCGGGATTCTATCGGAGTGAAATGGAGCGCGCATGATGATAACGACGATCAGATGGTCTATTCGGTTTTTTACCGCGGAGACGGCGAGTCTCGCTGGCTGCTGCTCAAGGACAACCTCACTGAGAAGTCTTATTCCTTCGACGCCAGCCTTCTGCCCGATGGTGGATATACGATGAAAGTAGTTGCATCGGACGCTCCGTCGCACTCGCCGAGCGAGGCGTTGAGCTCGGAAAAAGAGAGTGCGCGCTTCGAGATTGACACTACACCTCCCCATGTAGAGAACCTGCATGCAGTTGCGGATGGAAATCAGATCCACGTCAATTTCGGCGCCGTGGACAGCTACTCGCCGATCAAGCGCGCCGAATATTCGGTGGATGCAGGGGACTGGCAATTCGTCGAACCGGTCGGCCAGTTGTCGGATTCCCGCAGTGAGAGCTACGATTTCAAGGTAAATATTCCGTCGTCGGAAAACGATTCGGCCGCGAAGAAATCTGCCGCTACCAGCGGGACGGATGGCCAAAGTCAGGCGGCGAGTACTGCGGAGCATGTAATTGTGGTACGTGTTTACGATCGCTTCGACAACATGAGCTCGGCAAAGACGGTAATCGGGAAATAGGCGCGGTCGCCTTCCGGTCTCAAGGCAGATGAGTAGTCCATAGCTCGACGCACTTTTAGAATTTGCCACCGTGATATCACTGCTACAGACAGGGGGTTGGCTGGCGTGTATCGTCTACTCGACGATTCCCTGTTTCTGGTTTCTAATTCATCCTCGGGCGAAGTATTGGCGCTCCTATAAGCGCTCACCATACTCCATTCTTCTTCCCGTCTGGGGCGCTATGTGGCTCGTCATGGGGCTGATCACAGCGCCATGGAGGCGGGCCGCTCTGTACACGAATCCGATCACGTGGATTCCGGCCGTCCTTCTGTTTGCAGCAGGGTTCTGGATTTACCTGCAATCAGGCAAGGAATTCAGTTCCGCGAAACTGGGCGGCGCACCGGAACTTCGCGCGGACTACGGTGAGCAGAACCTGATCACATCGGGCATTCGCGGACGCGTGCGGCATCCTGTCTATCTTGCGCATTTGAGTGAAATGCTGGCCTGGAGCATCGGTACCGGGCTCATTCCGCTCTACGCATTGACGGTATTTGCGATCCTTACGGGCGGATTCATGATTCGCATGGAAGATGCCGAACTGGAGCAGCGGTTCGGGGAGGAATTTCGCGAGTATAGGTCACGAGTTCCCGCCGTCATGCCGCGGTTGTTCTGACCGTGCCGAACAAACCACTCCGCTATAATCGCGAGTAGTCAAGCGTGGAATGCTGATTACTAAACGCTTGAAACGCTGACCGCTCCATGAAATTTGAGCTTTTCGTTGCGACTCGCTACTTGCGCGCCAAGCGCCGCCAGGCTTTTATCGGCGTGATTACCGGCATTTCAATTGCAGGAGTCGCCGCGGGCGTAGCATCGCTGATTATTGCGCTCGCGATTAACAATGGATTCCGCCAGGACCTGCAGCAGCGTCTGCTCGGCTCGACTTCGCATGTGAACTTGCTCCGCATCAAGAGCGATGGGATCAGCAACTGGCGGCCGCTGATGGAGCGGCTGGCGAAGACGCCGCACGTGGTCGCTGCGGCGCCAGCTATCTATGAGCAGGTTCTCATCTCGCGCGGCCCTCGGGCCCGCGGGGCCGTGGTCAAAGGGATGATTCCGGCCTACGAAAGAAAAGTTAGCGACCTGCTTAGCAGTGTGCGAATTGGCTCGGCTGCTGCCCTGGAAGAAACGCCGGCGGACACTTCAACCTCGGTGGACAAGACTGCCCCTGTGCAGGCCGAGTCATCTCCTACTTCGCTGGAACGCGTGCAGCAGCGCGTAGCGGCTATGCCGCCGATCATTCTGGGCAAGGACATGGCCGATGACCTGGGGGCGACCGTCGGGTCTATCGTTCTGGTCACCAGCCCGCAAGGTGAACTAACGCCTTTTGGAATGGTCCCAAAATATCTTCGCTTCCGCGTAGTGGGAATCTTTAATTCTGGTTTTTACGATTACGACAGCTCGTGGGCCTTCGCGCGCCTTTCTGACGCGCAACAACTCTTTGGGCTGGGCGATCTGATCTCGGTGCTTGAATTCAAAGTTGATGACATCTACAAGGCCGGAGAAGTCGCCCGCACTCTGGAACAGGCTGCCGGTCCGGGCTTTATGGCGACTAGTTGGATGGAGCAGAACAAGTCCCTGTTTCGCGCCCTGCGCCTGGAGCGGGTCGTCACCTTCATCACGATTGGACTGATTGTCTTCGTAGCCGCTCTCAACATCCTGATTTCGCTCACGATGATGGTCATGGAAAAGACTAAGGACATTGCCGTGCTCATGTCCATGGGCACGCGCAAATCGCAAGTAGGGCGATTGTTCGTGGCGCAAGGCGTGCTGATCGGCATCATTGGGACAGCGTTCGGGCTGGTGCTGGGATATGCGGTCTCGTGGGCCGGAGGCCACTACCACCTCATTTCTCTTTCTCCCGAGGTCTATTCCATCGATTACGTTCCGTTTGCGCCGCGCGGGATAGATGGAGTCTTGGTCGCCCTCGTATCCCTGGGTGTGTCTTTTATAGCGACGCTTTACCCGTCGTGGTCGGCAGCGCGCATACTGCCGGCCGAGGCGCTACGCTACGAATAGTTGTAGCTCTCTACGGATAGTTGTATGGATAGCGAGACGTTCAGCTGTGACTATCGTCACATTGTCAGGTGCTATATCGGGTATACAGTGCCCGAAGACGGTCTTGAATTGGCGCCAACGGAACGAGAGGGCCTGCCTCGTGCTTTAATGGAGGGAGGCAACCCTGAACGGAGGTCGTAAAAAGGTTGCCTGCTGTCGGCTGCACCCAAAATGTGACGATGGAGAGGCAGTTTGCATCAAATACAACAAGACCCGCTGCTGCGGGTCGAAGGTTTAAAGAAGGTCTTTCGCTCCGGCGAAGCAGACCTGGTGCTCTTTGACAACTTGTCCTTTCAGGTGCAAAGGGGAGAGATGCTGGCAATTGTAGGCGAGTCGGGTGCCGGCAAGAGCACCTTACTACACATCCTGGGCGCTCTTGATAGGGCTTCCAAAGGTGACGTATACTGCGCCAACTTGAGGGTGAACTCATTATCGGACGACGAAGCCGCTGAATTTCGTAACCGCGAAATTGGTTTTGTCTGGCAGTTTCATTATCTGTTACCCGAGTTCACGGCGCTGGAGAACGTCGCCATGCCGCTCCTGATACGAGAGGAAGCCTGGCAGGAGGTCAAAGGAAAAGCTTCGCAGTGGTTGGGCGAGGTAGGTTTGAAGGCGCGTGCTCATCATCGGTCTGGAGAACTTTCCGGCGGTGAGCAGCAGCGCGTGGCTCTGGCTCGTGCGCTTATCAGCCGCCCCAAGCTGTTACTGGCAGATGAGCCTACGGGGGACTTGGACGGTCGCACTGCGGAAGCAGTATTCGAACTGATCGCTCGATTGCACCGCGATCACCAGCTCACATCTCTGATCGCGACACATAATGTCTCATTTGCTCGCCGTTGTCATCGCGTGCTACG
>QIAS01000056.1:0-1404 GCA_003225615.1 Acidobacteriota bacterium
AGCATATCGAGTTCCCGCCTAAATACTCTTGTGGGACGCGATCCCGCAGCACCCATCGCCGTCGAGGGAGAATATGCGCCTCCCGACATCATCCCCTCGCTCTTGGAACTTGAGCGCGTAGCTCTTGAGAGCAGACCAGAACTCGCAGCGGCGTCAGCGTTAGTCCACCAAGAAGAGGCGAAGAAGAAGCTGGCAGAAAAAGGCTATTCACCCGATTACAACCTCAGCGTCGGATACATGTTGATGCCGGACGGTGCCCGATACCGGAACACATACATGGCGGAACTTTCCGTTACGCTTCCGTGGCTGAACCGTGGGCTGCACGATGCTGAAATTGCCGAGTCCCAAGCCCAGATCAGCGAGGAACAAGCTGAATACGACTATCAACGGTCCGTAGCTTTTCAAGAGATTCAAGATGCGCTGGTGCGAGCGAGATCAGCGAAACGTCTCGTAGACCTCTACCGAGACACGCTACGTCCGCAAGCTGAAGCCTCACTTAAGTCAGCGGTGAGCGCCTACCAAACAGACCGCACCGACTTTCTGAATCTTCTCGATAGCCAGAACACGACGCTCGATGTGGAACTGGCTTACTACCGTTTTGCTTCGGAATTGGAATCGAGTCTCGCTGATCTCGAACGTGCAACGGGCGCTCCTTTAAATCGTCAGGCAGCTTCGCCGCCGAGACCGGATCGCTCTGATGCTTCTGACTTGTCCTTGGAGGTGCGGTGATGACCAAACGTGAAAAACAATTCGTGTTGACTGGAATCCTGTGTGGAATAGTTGTCGCGGCTGTGTTCTATGTCATCAACCGTCGTCTGCATGACAGCGGAGCAGGCGATCTCAATGTAGTCGTGGCTGGTCAAGCACAGCCCTCTGAGCCTGCTACTTCCTCGAAAGGGTCCGAGAGTGCGCGCGGTCAGGCAGTATCCACACTCCAATTGAGCGATCAAGAGCAGCGGCAGATCGGAGTTCAGACCGTCAAGGTCGAACGCCGGAACCTCCGCCGAACCTTGAGCGCCGTTGCTCAAGTGGAACAGCCGGAGACGGAACTCGCTACGGTCAGCGCCCGCGTCAGCGGACGCATTGACAAGCTGTTCGTCGATTTCACTGGGCAATCCGTGCGCCGGGGTCAGGAGATCGCTCTGATCTACAGCCCCGAAATCTTCAGCACCGCCGAGGAATACAGGCTTGCGCTGGAAAACCGCAAGCGCCTTGGCTCCGGCGCTGACCCACAGGCAGTCTCCGGTGCGGAAGACCTCGTGGCTGCTGCCCGCAGACGGCTAGAACTTTGGGGATTGACCACGCAGCAGATTGACGGGATCGCGAGTTCTCCGAAGCCTCAGATTGACCTGCCGATCTACTCCCCCGCGAACGGCATTGTGACTGAGCGCAAAGTAACTGAAG
>QIAS01000056.1:1430-11618 GCA_003225615.1 Acidobacteriota bacterium
GTCTGGGTAAAAGTAGAGCTTTATCAGCCCGACATTGGCACGATTCGGATTGGTCAGCCCGCTGAGATCAGTTGGGACGCACTCGGCGGCAGCACGCATGGGCGTGTTGCGTTCATTGATCCCATGCTGAACACACAGACGCGGACAGCTTCGGTAAGGATTCAAGTTGCCAACCCGAAGATGCGCCTTCGCCCCGGCATGTTCGTGGACGTCAAGTTCGCAATGCCCGAAGGCAACAACATGCTGGCAGTGCCCAGATCGGCCGTAGTCGATACGGGCACACGCAAGATCGTGTACGTGTCCACAGGGAACGGGAATTTCGATGGTAGAGAGGTTCGTCTTGGGCAGCCTTCCGACCAATACTACCCAGTCCTGGCTGGGCTAAAAGCGGGCGATCGCGTGGTCGCGCAAGGAAATTTCCTCATCGACTCCCAAACGCGAATCACTGGAGGAATGACGGGACTGTTCGGAGGCTCGAAGCAATATGAATCTGGACAAGCGGCGATCTCGTCGACAATCCAGTTTCGATTCAGCGCAGACCCCGCCTCCCCAAAAGGCGGAAGCAACGCGACGGTTCATGTCATCGTGCTGGATGCTTCGGGGAAACCCATACCAGACGTGGCAGTCAAAGTGGCGCTCGTCATGCCAGCGATGCCAGCCATGAACATGCCTGAGATGCGCTCCCCGGCTGACCTGAGTTGGGATGGAACGCAGTACACGGGGACTGTGAAGGTTCCATCCTCAGGCGCATGGAATGTCGAGATTGAGGCTCGACGCAATGGGCAGGTGCTAGGAACGTATCGCTCGCGCTTGGTAGCGCGATGAGGAGACACTGCGATGATCAACCGACTGATTGAATTCTCAGATTCTGGCAGCATGGGGCTATTGGGCATTGTTGAAGACTCCAATCGACGCCATTCCTGATCTCAGCGAGAACCAAGTCATCGTATATACGGACTGGTCTGGGCGCAGCCCGCAAGAGGTGGAGGATCAGATTACGTATCCGCTTACTACCAACCTGCAAGGGTTGGCTGGCGTCAAGAATGTGCGCTCCTCCTCGGCGTTCGGGTTCTCGATGATCAATGTCATTTTTGAGGACAACGTTGACCTCTATTTCGCCCGCACCAGAGTCTTAGAGCGGCTGAACCTTGCTTCGAGTTTTCTGCCTGAGGGCGTCGTGCCCGTGCTCGGTCCCGACGCCACAGGTGTGGGGCAGGTGTTCTGGTACACCGTCGAAGGTCCCTACGATGGCGGCACGCTGCATTCACTTCAGGACTGGTTCATCAAGTATCAACTCAATTCCGTCGCGGGTGTGGCGGAGGTCGCCAGCATCGGGGGCTGGGTTCGCCAATATCAAATCGATGTAGACCCAGCCAAGTTGCGGGGCTACAACATCCCCCTGAGCACGCTGGTGTCAGCGGTGCAACGTAGCAATAGCAATGTGGGCGCTAAGGTTCTGGAGGTCAACGACACCGAGGAGGCGGTACGTGGGGTTGGGTTGATCAATTCCATCGCCGACATCAACAACATCGCGCTCAAAGCAAGTGGAGGAACTCCCGTGTATATCGGCAATGTCGCTGATGTGCACCTTGGCCCCGAGTTTCGTCGGGGCGTGCTGGACAAGGCAGGTAAGGAAGTGGTCGGTGGCGTAGTAGTGGTTCGCAACGGAGCTAACGCGCTTGAAATCATTCACGCGGTGAAACAGAAGATCAAGGCTTTGGAACCTGGGCTGCCCAAAGGTGTTCACATCATCCCCTTCTACGACCGCAGTGATCTCATTCGGCATTCCGTCGATACGCTCAAGACGGCCCTGATCGAAGAGATTGTCCTGGTCACGCTCGCCCACATACTTTTCCTGTGGCATTTCCGCAGCATCCTCGTCGTTACACTGCCCTTGCCTCTGGCTGTGCTTTGCTCTTTCCTCTTCATGCATTACATCGGCATTTCGTCGAACATCATGTCCCTTGGAGGGATCGCAATTGCTATCGGCGTGTTGGTGGATGCGGGAATCGTAATGACCGAGAACATCCTCCGGCGAGCCGAGCAATACTACGAAGCGCATAGGGCATCCAATTTTCTTCGCAATGGCTATCATCATTCTGGCCTTTGTGCCTGTCTTCGCGCTGACGGGGATGGAGGGAAAGCTTTTCCATCCCCTAGCTTTCACCAAGACGTTTGCGATGGTTGGTTCCACCCTCATTGCAGTCACTCTTGTCCCCATCCTTTGCACCTTCCTGATCCGTGGAAAGCTACACCGCGAGGAAGACAATCCCTTGATGCGAGGGCTCCGTAGGCTCTACAAGCCGACTCTGAACTGGGCATTGCAGCACCGACTTGTGACTGTCTGCATGGCGGTGGTTGTTTTCGTTGGAGCGGTGCTGCTGGCAACGACCATTGGTTCAGAGTTCATGCCACCTTTGAATGAAGAGACTGCGCTCTTCATGCCGATCACCGACCCCAGCATCTCACTTACAAAGGCAGGCGAGATTTTGCGCTGGCAGGATAGGGTCATCGCGCAAGACCCGCTCGTGGAGAGCGTGGTCGGAAAGATTGGGCGAGCCGAAAGCGCGATTGATCCCGCACCCGTGAACATGACCGAAACCGTCATCGTGTTCAAGCCCAAGAATCAATGGCCTTCGGGAACAACCAAGGAGACGATCCTGCAGCGCCTTGATGAAAAGCTGCGGATGCCGGGAGTGAGCAACATCTGGACTCAGCCGATTCGTAACCGAATCGATATGCTCTCGACTGGAATCCGCACTCAGGTTGGGATAAAGATTTTTGGGAGCGATCTCGCCACCATCGAACAGAAGGCAGAAGAGATCGAAAGAGTTCTGCATCAAGTTCCGGGTGCGATAGACCTGTATGCAGAGCGGATCACAGGGGCTCCCTATCTTGAAATCAAAACCAACCGCGAGGCTGCCGCTCGCTACGGCATCAATGTGGGCGAAGTGCAGGATGTCGTCGAAACCGCGATTGGCGGAAAAAATCTCACCACTGTGATTGATGGGCGGCAGAGATTGCCTGTCCGGGTACGCTATGCGCGCGATTTCCGGGAAGATCCGGCCCAACTGCGCAGCGTGCTGGTCACAGCCTCCAACGGTGCCCAGATTCCCTTGGGCGAAGTGGCGGACATCCGACTTGTGATGGGACCAACCATAATTTCGAGTGAAAATGGATTACTTCGCGGCACTGTCCTGATGAACGTGCGCGGACGTGACGTGGGCGGCTTTGTTGCCAACGCCCAACGTGCTGTGGCTCGCCAAGTGCAAATGCCTCAAGGCTACTACGTGGAGTGGAGCGGCCAATACGAGAACCAGATCAGTGCTCGGAAGCGACTGCAACTGGTCATTCCAATTGTGTTTCTGATCATCTTTTTGCTGCTGTACAAGACCTACAACAGTTTCAGGGAAGCGTCCCACGTGATTCTAGCTGTGCCATTCGCCTTGAGTGGCGGCGTTTTCCTGCTCAAGCTCTTGGGCTACAACTTCTCGGTTGCGGTGTGGGTGGGGTTCATTGCCCTGTTTGGAACCGCTGTACAGACTGGCGTTGTGATGGTGATATATCTGGAGGAGGCAGTGGCTCGAAAGAGAGCCGCCGAAGGGACGCTGACGGTCGCAGGCTTGCGAGAAGCCGTAATCGAGGGAGCACTTTTGCGGTTGAGACCCAAGGTGATGACAGTGTCCACCATCGTCGCGGGTCTCCTGCCCATCATGTGGTCAGCCCGAACTGGGGCAGAGGTCATGAAGCCGTTGGCCACACCGGTCTTGGGTGGCATGGTGAGTTCCCTCTTGCACGTCCTGATCGTCACCCCGGTTATCTTCACATGGCTGCGGGAGCGAGAAATTAGGCGCACATTATGATCTGGCGGGGTGCCCCTCGATAAGAGCGAAGGCTTTGTCAAGGGCATAGTTATCCGGGGCAGCGCGATGAGCACCGCCGCTTTGCCAGAGAGGTTGAGGACCAAGACTCTGGAAATCTCACGCTCAATCACTCTGCGGTGGAACTCGTTCCACCAACCATCGATTCGGCCCAAACCGCGACCATGATTCTTCTATGCGAACATCCCGCCCCGCGCGGGATGCGAGAGCGCCCAATCAATCCAGCGGCCTAGCTTGCGCCGACCAGGGCCACCCGCGGGCTGCTCTCGATGCGAACGATCTCTGGATACCCCGTTCGCTCGGGAAAACAAAGGTGAAGCTATCGGGATGATTGCTCGCCCCCGCCCACCCGTGGCCAAAAGCGCGACGAGCGGGGCGCCTCCGTTTAATTATCGATCTCCACTCGGGGTTTCACTGACGTCACAGCGGGGCAAATACATTGGCCTCTCGGCTGTGACTGGTGGCCAGTAATTTCAAAATATCTTTTTGATCCACCGGTTTCGCGAAGAAGTACCCTTGCGCTGATTCGCAATTGAGTAGTTTGAGCGAGTCTACGTGCTCGCGTGTTTCTGTGCCCTCGGCCACAACCTTCAGGCCTAGATTATGAGCAAGCATGATAATGATGCGCACGATCTCCCGGGTTTCCGCGTCGGTGTCTATGTTAGAGATGAAGGAGCGGTCAATTTTCAGGGTGTCGATGGGAAGCTTCTGCAAGCGACTCAGGCTTGAATAGCCAGTGCCGAAGTCATCGATGCTGAGTCGAACACCCAGTTCCTTTAACTGCGCGAGCTTGTTGGCCGCGGTTTCTGCCTCCTGCATGGCGATGGTTTCCAGAATCTCCAACTGCAGACAGCCGGGATCAAGGGCGCTTTTCTCCAGAATTGCGCCTATTTCACGGGCGAGTTCTGGCTGCGCGAACTGTCTGGGGGTGACATTCACGCTCATGGTAAGCGGCGGCTGAGAGGGAAATTGCGATTGCCACGCGCGAAGCTGCTGGCAGGCTTCCAGCATGAGCGCTCTATTCATCGGAATTATTAGTCCGGTTTCATCCGCAAGAGCAATGAACTCTCCAGGAGGGACCAACCCGTCGGGACGGCACCAGCGACTTAGCGCCTCAAAGCCGGTAATTTTCCCAGTCTGGAGTGAGACGACCGGCTGGTAGTAAACCCGGAATTCTCCGCGCGTCAGGGCTCGGCGTAAGTCGGTTTCCAGCTTCAGCCGTTTGACGGCACTGGTATGCATGTCGCTATCAAAGACTTCACAACATGCTTTGCCTCGGCGCTTGGCGCGATACATCGCGATGTCAGCGTCGCGGAGCAGATCTTCTGCCTGTGTGCGGGTCGAGTTACTCAAAGCCATGCCAATGCTGGCCGAGAGCACTATTTCTTGACTATTTATCGTGAAGGGAGTGGCCAAAGCTTTTTGAATACGCTCGTCGCTGGGGTCCTGAATGTCGTCAAGCAGGACGGTGAACTCGTCGCCTCCCAGTCTGGCCAAACTGTTATTACTGGTGCCGGAATCGGATTCGTGAGGCGCGCCCCCGCGAGAAACCATGTCAGCTTCTCGCAAAGAACGCGTTAGTCGCTGGCCGATTTGAACCAGCAGTTCATCCCCCACGGCGTGGCCCAGGCTGTCATTGAAGACTTTGAATTCGTCAACATCAATGAGCAAGACGGCGAATTTGTAACTGGGGCGTCGCTTGGAGAAGGTCAAGGCGTGCTGCAAGCGATCGAGAAAGAGAGCGCGATTGGGCAGGTCGGTCAGGGCATCGTGGAACGCACTGTGGGCCAGCATGTCCTCGGCGCGTTTCCGCTCGGTGATGTCGCGATTAACAATAACTAGCTTTTCCGTCGTGCCTTTTGAGTTTCGGATGGCGCTGACGGTTGATTCCAGGTAGCGCCAGGATTGGTCCTTGTGGCGGATGCGGTACTCAAGTCTCTGCGGCTGGCCGGTAAGATGCGCCTTGTTGACTACTTCCAGGACTCGCTGACGGTCGCCGGGATGAATTTGCTCTGCCGACAGGATAGTTTGCAGTTCTTCCGGAAAGTAACCTAGCACTTTGCCATAGGCGGGGCTGGCGTAGAGGGGCCGTCCGGCGCTGTCGAGAAGAGCAATCATGTCCGCCGCGTTTTCGCTGATAAGTTGAAAGAGTTGGTCTCGCTCCGCTAACTGTCGTCGGATGCGATGCAGTTGCAACTGTTGATACAGGGTATAGATATCAAAGAGCAGGACGAGCGCCGCCAAGCCGCGGATCCATCCGCTCAGATCGGACCAATAAGAGGGCTCCTTCTGCAAGTGCAGCCAAGGGAAAGTGAACGACACGATGCCCAGGGTTAACGCCAGAGTCACAACTACAGCAAACCCTAAGAGCCACCATTCGCGATTCTCGATTTTGTGCAACGGCAGCGGGAATCCGTTGGGGCTGCTTTTGAGGTCTGGGATTTCTGACTTATTTGGGCTGTCAACGGCTACGCTGCCGCCATGCTTGTCAGAATTCGAGGCTGCAGGAGGAGTACTCGAATCGAGGCCTTCCGGTACTGTCTTGAGCGAATTCAGAATCGATGACATTCAAGGTATCAAGACGCTTCCCCGCTTGCCTTGCGGAAGCGAAACTTCGGGTGTCGTGGAATGAAACGATTACACTTCACAGCAGTACTAGTTCGCAACGGTACGTTAGTTACGGGCAAAACTCCTACCGGAAACCCACCGCTATCTAAGGTCAGTGTTGTTAGTGTTTTGGCAGGCAAGGCCCACGACCGCTCAAAGGAAGGGTGCTAAGCTGTTCAAAAGATGGCGGCCAGAGACCGGTACCAACCGCCGACGCCAGGCTTTTCAGACCTAATTCAGCCTGAATCCACAGCTATTTTGAGGTTTGCCGGACCCTGGAGCTCAAATTCGCGTGTCGGATCGTTTTTGGTAATCGGTCAGTTTGAAATCTGCTAGGTGGCTCGCGGCCAGAGGGAGGTCCCGACCAAACGAAGGGAGCCTCCCGCATTAGGTACGTTCTTATGGAAATGCCTTCAAAACGCCAGTGTTTTCCCCGTTCCCTCTGATTGCTTCGACGTGCACCAGTTCCGGTTTCTTCTTGTCGAGGGCGGGCTCGGGCTTGCCTAAGTGGACGTTCACCGTGTGCTCCAGCTGGGTCATGAGGTTACGCAAGCTCTCGTCGCCAGCGTCCAAAACCTTACGCAAATCCGCACTGGTCGTTAAAGCTTGCTGGTATGCAATGTGCGCCTGGGTTAGATGGTGCATCTGTTCCATGAAGGCTGTGGCGGATTTAGTAAACCTGTCCACCGCCTCGCTGTACATCGCGATGGTAGTTGGCGTCGGCTGCAGGCTGACGTTGTCATCCTCCCGTTTCCACATTGTGTCTTAACTCCTTTGGGTTCCTCATTTTTTCTTTCGCGGTAGAGGAGCGACCCGCCTAACCCGGGATGTCCATTCGTGGTTGGAAGACAGACCCAAGCCGAACCCAGAGTGCTTAGGGCCTGATGGTTCAAGAGGTCCCCCTGAGGCGAGTTGGGTAACCTCTCGAACCATGAAGAGATGGTTTTTCGCCTTAGAACACCTATCCTTGTGAGCCTCTGGCCAAGCGCCAAAGGCGGGATCTACTCCGCCCCCAAAATCCTGAGCCAAGCACACCTGAACCGACTAAAAGTAGCGTTCCAGGCTCAGGAACCGCAGAGGTGGTCTCTTTCAATCCAATCGAATCGCTCGAACTGTCACAACCTGTGGCCTCCGTCACGTCGCTGCAGATCTTCGCTGTGACGAACTGGCCGTTCGTCAGAGCTATAGATATAGAGATGGGAGACCCCTCGGTGAACTTACCGAGGATCGGCAACCCGGGCGGTACAGCGAGCGGGCCTTCTAAGTCAGATACAAAAGTGACGGTGGCCACGCCAGCCACGTTGGCAAAGATAGCCACGTCGCTGATGAGGGTATGCGCAACATCATCGTAAATAACCACGACACCCTGCGCACTTGCATTGAACGAGAGACCGGTAAGGCTCAGAGCTAAGGTTGCCTCTGGCGTGGTCTCAGGAAGTGTACAGAAGGTCGGCAAGCTGCCTGAGCAAGAGTCTGCCCAACTCCTGCTGGGCAGGAGGAGAACGATAACCAGCGCCGCTACAGAAACCAAAAACAGATGCAACGGACGCGCTCTGCCTACGAGAATCTTCACACGTTTACCTGCTCCTTTCGGTAACGCTTCGGATTGCCATTAGCAACAGATTGCGACCTGGTGTCTGTCGTTGCGATAGAACCGAAGCGGAGCCTGGGCACGAAACCACGAGCCAGAGTTCGCGCCTTCTGGTGTTGGGAAGCGCGTCCCAGACGGAGCAGAGTGTCACATCAGTGCGCCAAGGCGTTCAATAAGGTAAGTACCGTACTTTTTTCGGGGTCGCACTGTAGCGGCTCAAACTGGACGGGTCCGACCTTCCCCTAGGATCAGTTCCGTTGGTTTGAATGATGGGCCGCACCAATTACCAACAGACAGGTTGTGCCCAATCGTAATCTGACTTCTAAGTTGCTGGTTATCCGTGGTTAGGGGTGAGCTATGGGAAGAATGCCAAAAGCACACGCGTGCTCTTCGGCTGGGCCAGGGCGGAGTTGACCGCCGACGCCAGACTTTTCAGACCGATGTTCTAACCCTTCGGCTCACTTCTCTGAGAAGCCGACTAGTGGACCACGCGCAAACTCTAGAACACATATTTCAGGGCAAACTGGAACGCCCTTGGCCCTCCCGAGCCGAAGAAGCCGCCAGCAGTGCGGATCGGCTGGTTGAAACTGGGGTCCGCTATTAACGGATTGCTTTGGCTCGGGATAATCGCATTCTTGAATCCCGAGTAATTGTTGTTATTGAAGCCGCGAATGTTGGTGATATTGAAGAGATTGAAAACTTCAGCGATAAACTGCAGGCTGTTGCGCTCGTTGAACAACTTCCAAGTCTTGGTAACGCGTATGTCGAATGAATTGAAGTCATCGCCAAACCTCGCGTTCGGATCTACATGCGGCACAATCCCCCCCGAGTGGCAAGGAACCTGGTTAAGTCCAGTGCACAGCGGCAGCGAGTTCCAAAGGTCAATCGCGGCGTTCAATTGAGCGCCCGTGGAAATCTCGCGTCCTAACGCGTTTCGCCGAATGACCGGGAGCCGCGCGCCAAGAGCCGGAACCTGGGAATCCATTGGCACATGTGAGCTGTATGTCCAGATGGGGGAGATCGTCAGATTCCACGGCACATTAAACAATCCGTAAAAAACAAACCGGTGTCGTTCGTCGGTTGGCGCGTAACCCTTCTCAAGTTGCAGGTTGTTGCTGCGGAAGAGCACATTGACAGCGTCCTCGGCGCCATTAAATGGAATCTGATCGTCATTGGAGTAATTGAAGGTTCTGGAGAGCGTGTAGTTGACGTTGAAGCCCCAGCGGAAGTTGGGCCCGCCCGTGGGCCGCTTCTGAAGGCTGATCAGCAACGCGTCATACCAACTTTTCGCCGCCGATTCGATATCAGTGATTTGCTGGCAAGTCGAGGCGGGGCTTGCAGTAAAACAGGAAGCGACAGATTGCCCGCTTGCCGGGTCCACTACCTCACATGGAGTGAAGCCGTCGAGACAGCTAATGAACGGCGAAGTGCTGGTCGTGCTACGCAGCAAGCGGCCGAGGATGGATCTCTGGCCGAAATCATGCAGCCCATCCGCTGAAACCACCCAATTCTGCCCTAACTGCTGTTGCAGACCCAGAGTGAACTGCTGGGTGTACGGGTGCTTTGCGTTGTGGGCGATATAGTTCACACCAATTCCGAACGGACTGCCGCCGCCAACGAACGGGTTGACCAGCGTGGGCTTGCCCGGATCGAAGGTGGCGCCCGGAACTGAGCAACCGCCCGATGTGCCACCGCAGGTCGAGCCGCCGAAGGCGTCCAGCGGCAGGATTCGACCATTAAGCAAGGCTTGCAGCAAAGGCACTTCCGTCACCACGCGGTCGTAGTAAATACCGTAACCGCCGCGAATCACCGTCTGACCACGCTTCAACGGATCCCAGGCAAACCCCACGCGCGGCCCGAATTGCTTGAAGTCCCTGCCTTCGTGCTTGCCCAGGATATTCACAATGTAGTCACAAGTATTGTCCACCGTCGTAAGCGAGGCGCAGGGATGCAGGTTGCTGGCATCTCCGAGTACATCGTCGAATTCCCAACGCAGACCCAGGTTTAAAGTCAGGTTGGATCGCGCCTTCCAATCGTCCTGGACGAAGGCGCCGAAATAAGAATTGGGATAGAAAGGTACAACGGGCGGCCGCACCGGAGCTGCGCTCT
>QIAS01000057.1 GCA_003225615.1 Acidobacteriota bacterium
AGCTTGGTGCGCGATCGCAGTTACTCCCAGCGGGCGGGTTCAGGTTTGGTCTTACGACGGCGCTGCTTGGAGACAGTTGTAAGCGGGGTAGCACGATATGAAGATCTTCATGAAGAGCAGACATTTTCGACCAACGCGGCGAACCTCGGCGGCTGCCGGAGTCTCCATCATTGAGCTCATGATCGCGCTCACCGTGCTCGCCATTGCCATGCTCGGATCCATGGTCATGGTGCTCATCGGTATGCAAACCGATTCCAGCAGCAAGACCGACACTACGGCGACCATTTTGGATCAGGAGATTATCGAGAAATATGCCACGCTGAAGAACTATCCCAAGCCGCTCACGGTCAATATTTGGGACTGCGCGCTCAATGGCGGCAATGCCAATCTTCACTTGGCCGATCTGGGCTCCGGGGCTTTACCCGCCGGAAATGGAGCAGTTGTGTACCAGGCATCCCCTCCGGCCCCAACCCCCGCCCAAGTCGGTGAGGTCGATTGGACCTCGCCAGCCCCCGTTTTTGCCACTGCCGTCACTCCCGGATACGACGAAGTCCGCTGGAACATTGCCCAGCTTAGCCCGGTGCGCAGCTTGCTGACGGTCTCCGCGCGGCCCCGTGCGGCCCAGATCATTACCGCAGGCGGGTCGCAGAATCGCGCCATTCTGTTTGCGCGTCCGGTCACACTGCGCACCATGATTGTGAACTGAGATTATGCCGATATTAAAAAACAACCTGTACCGGCTAAGCCTTACCCGCAACCCGCGCAGCCGCGGTTTCTCCCTGGTTGAGCTCATGATCGTAGTGGCTATCCTCGGCATCGTGCTCGGCTCCGTGGTTCGCTATATTGGGGTTGCCACCCAACGCAGCAAGGTCGAGCAAACCAAGGTGGACCTCTCGCAAGAGGCGCGCGAGTTCGTAGATGAGTTTGAGCGCGACATTCACCAGGCTGGCTATCCCAATTGCAAAATGTTCAACATGACGGGTACCAGCTGCGTGCTCCAGTACAACAATCCCCAGATCGCTGCCGGCCTGGTCTCGGTGGACAGCACCCAAGTCGTTTTTGAGGGTGACATCGATGGCGATGGGATTGTAGACAGTGTTTGGTACCGCTTGCTGGACTCTGCGGGCAATTTCCCCCCTACCGGCACCTGCCCCTGCACTATCCAGCGCGGCGTTACACCCCATCTGGAGCCAGGAATTGCAGAACGTAGTGAACAGTGGAAGGCCGGTCGCGCCTGCCGTCTACGGTGGCGGTTTATCCATTCAGGGCAACGTACTGTTCGCCGGCGGCGCCATGACCAACGATGCCTACTACGCGGCCGTAAGCACCTTCAAGGATTTTCCCGTGTTTTCCGCGTACGACCAGACCGGCACCACGGTGGGACCCTTGCCCGTTGACATCACCACGGCTGCCGGCCGAGTCGCCCTTGCTTCCATCAAGACAGTTCGTCTTACTATCAATCTCCTGGGAAGCGCCACCAGTGGCTACGATTCGAAGACTATGACCCGCCCAGTGATGACGTTGGTAGGTACCGGTCGCATTAACAACTGCACCCCCGTACCGGGAGGAGTTTGTTAGTAGGGGAGTCACCAAATCTATGCGCCACACCAATTCAAAGTTTGACACTACACAATGCTCTTCGCGACGCGCAGACGAGCGCGGCATTGCGTTGCTCCTGGCTTTGCTTGCCCTCTTGTTGCTCTCCGCCGTGGGCTTAGGCATGATGTACATGTCGAACACCGAAACCACTATCAATACTAATTATCGGGATAGTCAGTTGGCGTTTTTTGCCATGCGCGCCGGCCTCGAAGAAGCGCGCGACCGCATGCGCAACAATGCCACAGGACCGCTGGCGCTGCCCACGACCATGCCAGCCACGCCCAACTCGATCTTGTACGTGACTAACCCAGCCGGCGCTGCCGATGTCGTCGACCCCAAGGCCGCTGGCGCTACCAGTCAGACACCTTATTTCGACGACGAACTCTGCCATGAAAATTTTCCCGGCACCTTGCTGTTAGCTAATCCTGGACTCAATGTGCCCTGCGCCGCTGGGCCCCCGGCTGGCAGCGTGGTCTACACAGCCAGCTCAGACCCCAACACCAACACGCCCGGCGCCTTGAATTACAAGTGGGTTCGAATCACTCTCAAACAGAATGGCTCTATCACAAACGCCCCCGTGGATGGGACGCAACCGAATACGGCACAGGCCTGCTGGCAGTCCGTAGCCCAGCAGGAGGTCCCGCTCAGCTCCTATGCGGGCGGCCCCTACGCGGATTGCATTGCCGCGCAAAATGCGGGGCAGGACGCCAGCCCTGTCTACATCGTCACCTCTTTGGCTGTCACTCCCAAAGGCAGCCGCCGCATCGGTCAATATGAAGTCGGCGCCCTGAATTTCCAGCCGCCTCCGGTGGCCTTGGGATTGGATGGAACGGCCGCCAACTTCAGTCCCCGGCCCAGTTCCGCCAACTACTTTATCGACGGCACTGACACTGGCGCTGCCGGTTTCAGCAGCACAGGTGGAGTAGGAGCCTGTACTCCCACTGGCCCAGCCTCAGTTCCCGCCATCGGTACCGGCGATGCCGCCGGTGCTGCCGGCATTACCGCGACCGTGACAGCGAACCCCGATCGTTCCGGCCAGTACACTGGCTCAGGCGGCGCGCCGGCAATCGTCAATGCCGGCACCGGCGGAACCGGCCAATACAGCGGCGGATGGGCGAGCCCGTCCGAAATGGATAATCTGGTTCAGACGATTGCTGACCAGGCCGACGTCAGTTATACCTGCGGCATAGGAACTCCGTGCAGTCCCTCCGGGCCGATCGGCACCAACGCCAATCCGCAGATCACTTACGTGAATGGCGACTTCGACTTCGGCAATGGCTCCGGCTCCGGCGTATTAGTCGTCACCGGAACCCTCAGCTTCAACGGAAACGCCACCTTCAACGGCCTGATCCTGGTGATCGGACAGGGGATCGTGACCGAAAGCGGCGGCGGCAGTGGAGGCTTTAACGGCTCTGTGTTTGTTGCCAAGACCCGCAACTCCGTCGCGCCTTATGCCGAACTGCCTGTTCTGGGCACACCCACCTTCAACTGGAACGGCGGTGGCCGAAGCTTCATCCAGTACAACAGTTGCTGGTCCAAGGTTGGCAGCAAAATGCGCTACAGCATCATCGCCATGCGCGAAGAAATGTACTGACAGCTATCCCTCTATCCCTCTATTCCTCTCATGCAAAGCGCGCCCCAATTCGGGGCGCGTTTTTTTGCTCATGAAATGCAGGACGGTGCCCTCGAGTCCACACACGCCCATCACAGTGGCTTCGAAGCGTCCCTGACTTGATATTGTCTCTCCCGATCTTGGCCGAGTAACATGAGCGTATTAATTCCATACAATTCCAGCCACTTCTGGTTTCAGGGCGGGCTGAGCAGTAAGAAGAGGCGCACTGTAGTCTCGCGCGTCTTCTCTGCCGGCAGAACGCGGCGCAGTGAGATAGCGACACTCAGGAGGATTGCATCATGAAAAGCTTTCTCAGATTTCTGGCGATCTCAGCCCTCGCGCTCGCAGCCACAGCGTCTGCCCAAACCGTGACTCTCTTGAGCGCGGATTACGGTATCGAAGGCAATCGCTTGGATGTAACCTGCCGCGTTCAGTCCATCGTGCAGTACGGTTATCTGAGTTTCCGTATCACTAACTACGTCCTGGGAGGCGATCCCGCCCCGGATCAGCCCAAGGAATTCCGCATCCGTGCCCGCGACTACCGCGGCCGCATTCTCGATTACGTCTTCCCCGAGCGGCAAGAAGTCAATCTGCAAGTGACGGATCGCGGTCCCAATTGTCCCAACGCCGGCGCCAACGCCCCTTACCAGGGACGCCTCAATGATGACGATCAGCAGCGCTTCGACAGCTACTACACCCGCTGGCTAAGCTACCGCCAGCATAACAATCAAGGCGAAGTCCTGAGCATGCAAAACCGCATGTACGATGTCTACAATCACTACGGCATTCCCGGCGCCACTCCATTCGATCAGGTCGCATCACCAACCGTAGTGCAGGGAAGCGGCGGCCCCGGTAGCAACAACGGCTACAGCGACCTGCAAATTCTACAGGCCACCTACGGAGTCCCCGGCCACACCGTCGACGTCGCCAACCGCCTGCGAGAATTAATTCGCAACAGCAGCCTGACTTTTCATGTCAACAACGAAAACCTGGGCGGCGGCGATCCCGCCCCCGAAAAGCACAAAGTTTTGACCCTCACCTATTCCTACCGCGGCCAGAAGCGCGCGATCACCGTCCGCGAACACGACGACTTCAGCATTCCCTAGTATTCCCGCCCAAGCATCGCAGGATGAGCAACGCGCCGCCCTCAAGACTCCCCGAACCCCTCCCCATATTTTCTCTGCGTCCTCGGCGATCCCTCTGCGAACTCTGCGGTTAAGAGCTTTTGACCGCAAAGGAAGTGAAGATGCTCTGAAACAGAGGAGTTGAAGCTGCTTTGAAAGACAGGAGTTTCAGGATGCTTTGAAAGGGCGCGCCTTCAGGCGCGCCGCTCAGGATCAATCAAGCGAACGGCTTTAGCCGCTGAGGCCTGCTGATTGTCACTTTTCGCTTCCTTTTATAATGATCTGGTGCCGCTTTTCCGCAACCTGCGCGTTACCCTCGAGATGATCAAGTGGGAACATTCCGTCTTCGCGCTCCCCTTTGCTCTTTGCGGCGCCATGCTTGCTGCCAACGGCCGGCCTACTTTGCATCAACTTGCCTGGATCATCGTCGCTATGGTCTCCGCCCGATCCGCCGCCATGGCCTTCAACCGCCTCGCCGACGCATCCCTTGATGCCGCCAACCCCCGCACTCAAACGCGCGCCTTACCCGCAGGCACTCTGACGCCCGGCTTCGTCACGATATTCGTGATTGTCTCCTGCGCAATATTCATCGTCGCCGCCTCCCAATTGAATCGCCTCACGCTCGCCCTTTCCCCCGTCGCCCTCGCCATAGTTCTGCTGTATTCGTACACCAAACGTTTCACCCGCTGGTCCCACCTGATGCTCGGACTAGCCCTCGGCATCGCTCCCGCAGCGGCCTGGATCGCCGTGCGCGCCTCGCTCGATCCTCGCATCCTGCTCCTCACCGCCGCCGTAACCTTCTGGGTAGCCGGCTTTGACGTCCTCTACGCCTGCCAGGACCACGCCTTCGATCACCAAGCCGGGCTGCACTCCGTACCCCGCTACTTTGGTATCGCCAACTCACTCTGGATCTCACGCTTATTTCATTTATTGATGTTGCTTCTGCTCATCAGCCTGATCATTTCTTTTGGCTTGGGAAAGCTGGCAATAGTGGGCGTGGCAATCGTCGCGTCGTTGCTGACATACGAGCACTCCCTCGTAAAAGCCCACGACCTCTCCAAACTCAACGCCGCCTTTTTCACCATGAACGGAGTAATCTCGGTAGTATTCTTCTGCTTCGTGGCGGGAGACTTGTTATTACGCTAGAGGGGCGGTTTTGAAAGG
>QIAS01000570.1:0-469 GCA_003225615.1 Acidobacteriota bacterium
TCTTTGTCTTGCCGTACCAGCGTCCCCCTTTGTGATAGATACCGCTATCAAGGTTTACCCATACCTTGCCGCTGGATTTGGCAGCGACAATGTCGGAATCGGATGCGTGGCTGCCGGCTTCTGCTTTGGAAGAAGATTTCTTAGCAGTAGTGGTAGTAGTAGTAGTCGTGCTGCTGGAAGTCGTGCCGCTGGCGGGTGCTGTAGCAGAACTCGTAGCGGGAGCAGTCGATTCGGTCGTTCCGGCTGCGGCTTTCTTTTTGCGCGACTTTTTCGTCGTAGTAGCGGTTGTAGTTTCGCTGCTCGTGCTTTGGTCCGCCGCTGCCTTACCCTTCTTGCCCTTTTTTGATTTGGAGGTGGCGGTCGTCGTGGTTGTCGTGGAACTGGTTTCCACGGAACCCGCCGCTTGGTCCGCAGCAGCCTGATCCTTCTTGGCCTTCTTGGCTCTCTTTTTCTTCGTAGTGGTCGAACT
>QIAS01000570.1:499-1821 GCA_003225615.1 Acidobacteriota bacterium
AGCCAGCAGGCATAACGCCCCCGCCCAGGTTGTCATCTTTCGTTGCAGTCTGCTCATAAAAAGTTCCTCTCTAAAAGGTGGCGATCCCCGAATTGAATTTTATTTCCATGCAATTGTGTTAGACGGAATGGCCTTTAAGGATCGGGCTACGCGCTGGACGATAGCGGCGAGACCCTCAAACTGTCGCTCTCCTCAGTTCGTCCACCCGGCTACTATTAAATTACTAAACAGTAAAGGATGCGTCAGACGCGCACCGGGTTGTCGCTGTCCTTCACGCGTAAATACCGCGCTGCCGCAGGGTATACGCGACACGATCAATCGCCAGCATGTAAGCGGCTATGCGGTTGTTCACGCGGTGAGTCTCGGCATAAGGAATGACATCATCGAAGGCCGTCTTCATGATGTGCTCAAGCTGTTCGTTGACTACCGATTCCTTCCAGAAGTAACCCTGGCGGTCTTGCACCCATTCGAAGTAAGACGTGGTCACGCCACCTGCATTGCAGAGGATGTCAGGAATGATAAAGACTTTCTTATCGGCGAGAATTTCGTCGGCAGAAGCAGTCGTCGGACCATTCGCACCTTCCGCCAGGATCTTACACTTGACGCGGTCCGCATTGCGGCTGGTGATCTGATTCTCTGTAGCAGCAGGGATAAGAATTTCGCATTCGGTGACCAGCAGCTGCGGGGAATCGTACTTTTCGGCTCCGGGAAATCCATGGATCGTGCCGTTACGTTGCCGGAACTCCCATAACGCTTCCATATCGATCCCGTTCGGATTGTACAAACCGCCATCGACTTCGGCGATGCCGATGATTTTGTACCCGGCTTCGGCCATCAGGCGCGCCGCATTGGAGCCCACGTTGCCGAATCCCTGGACAACGACGCGCGTCTTTTCGCGGATAAGGCCCAGCTTCTTGATGGCCTCTTCGCAAACGATCATGATGCCGCGCCCAGTGGCTTCGCGACGCCCCCGCGATCCGCCGATATTCAGCGGCTTGCCAGTTACCACGGCGGTCACAGTCTGACGCATATGCATGGAATAGGTGTCCATCATCCAGGCCATGATTTGCTCGTTGGTGTTCACATCCGGGGCGGGTACATCTTTTTCTGGACCGATAAACTCGAATAGTTCGGCGGTGTAGCGACGGGTCATGCGCTCCAGTTCGCCCATTGACATCTTGTGCGGATCGCAGATCACCCCGCCCTTGGCGCCGCCGAACGGGATATTAACCACGGCACACTTCCACGTCATCCACGCCGCCAAGGCGCGCACTTCGTCAAGGGTCACGTCCGGGCTATAACGGATACCGCCCTTAGAGGGG
>QIAS01000570.1:1854-2457 GCA_003225615.1 Acidobacteriota bacterium
CCATCTGTACCGGAATATGCAGGATGATCTCGCGCGTGGGATAGCGCAGTACTTTCCAGAGTCCCTCGTCCAGATTGAGTTTCTGCGCGGCGAGGTCAAATCGGGCGGCCTGTGCCTCCCACGGGTTGATTTCCTGTTCCAGCGAAACGGTCTTCATGATGTTCTCCGAGTGCGGGTTCCTGGTGTAAGCACTATACGCTGCCGGCCCATGCGGCAAATCCAGCAGTATAAGAGGCGGGCAGCAGGGGAGGCAAGTTCCTTGCATATACTTGTCGCATTCACAATCCTACCTTTCGTGAAACCCCCAAAACTCGTGGGATCCCGGACCTCGTGACAAAGAAAATACAATCGCTTCACAATTACGTGACAATCGGCCGCGCCTGACAATCCTAGATTAATTCCTCAAAGCTGTTTATTTACCCCGGCTGCATCTCTCCGACATCCGGTTTACGAAAAAGGGAGACTCCCATGACATTTCCAGCCAAAATTCTGCGGTGAATGCTCTTTGCTTCATTGCTCCTCGCACCCCGTTTTCTGCTGCCACCCCAGAAAGAGCCTTTCAATACTCCCAACAACATCCTCATCGCTGATCAATTCAACAAC
>QIAS01000058.1 GCA_003225615.1 Acidobacteriota bacterium
AAGCTCGACATCAGCAGGGCCGCCGGCATGCCCTTGCCCGCCACATCCGCGATGCAAATCATGGTGTGTTGCGGGCTGAAGCGCGCCACGTTGTAATAATCGCCGCCCACAAACCGCAACGGCTGGGTCATGGCGGCCACTTCATAGTTCCGCACTTCGGGCAACTCCTTGGGCAGGAGTTTGTCCTGAATCTCACGCGCTTCCCGAAGTTCGTCGTCCCGTTGGAATTGCGTCCGACGCTGCGCCTGTGCCCGCGACAGCTGGTTCTGCAATTTTTGCAGAAGCTGCCGATTTTCCCATGGCTTCTGCACAAAATCGGAGGCGCCTCGCCGCATGGCTTCGACGGCCTGATCTATGCTGCCCCAAGCGGTCATGACTAGTACGGGCAGCAGTTTGTCGATTGATCGAATCTGCGATACCAGTTCCAGCCCCTCTTCGCCCGCCGTGGTATCGCGCGTGTAGTTCAGGTCCAACAGCACGGCATCGAAGGCACCCGCTTCCAGCGCCCTCAACACACGTGCCGGATGAGTGACGGCTTCGGTGGAAAAGCCAGAGCACTTCAACAACAGCTGGAGCGCCTCCAGGATGTGGGGTTGATCGTCGGCAATGAGCACGCGGGCTGTGGCGGGCACTGCTCCCGGATACATTGCGGGGATGGTAGCGGCTTGCATGGCTTAAGCAATTGCACCCTGTGGGCCAGAGGCCAAATGAGGACAAGCTGCTGATTTCATGGAGCGAATGAGATGGCATGTTGGCGGAAAATGGCTGCAGGCTGTGCGTCCGTGGAAAGAACTGTCCAGAAATGGACAGTGGAACCGCCCACCATGGGCATGGCAAGGGCGATCCCCAATCCTTAACCCCACCAGTGCTAAACTAACTTCTCGCTATGTCAGACGAGAAGCGCTCGCGCACCTGGCTGTGGGTGGTAATCGGTGGAGGAGCATTCTTCCTCTTCGTGCTCGCGGTGTTTGCCCTGGTGTACCTCATCATGCACACCGGCGAACAAACCAGCGGAGGCCTTGCCGGCTTTGGCGACAAAATCGCCGTCGTCGATCTGGAAGGCGTCATCATCAGTCCCAAGATTCTCGTTCCTCAACTCAAGAAATATGCCGATGACGATTCCATCAAGGCCATCATTCTGCACGTAAACTCCCCCGGCGGAGGCGTGGCCGCGTCCGAAGAAATTTACGCCGAAGTGAAACGCATTCGCGACGAGAAGAAAAAACTTATCGTCGCCTCCATCGAGACCGTCGGCGCAAGCGGCGCCTACTATATTTCTTCGGCGACCAACAAAATCTATGCCGACAAGGGCAGCATCGTCGGCTCCATCGGCGTAATCGCCCAATGGGTCAACTACGGAGACCTCTTGCGCTGGGCCAAGCTGAAGGACATCACACTAAAAGCCGGAGAGTTCAAGGACACCGGCTCGCCCACCCGCGATCTCACTCCCGCCGAGAAGCAATATCTGCAGAGCCTGATTGACGACATGCACACCCAGTTCATCCAGGCTGTCGCTGACGGCAGGAAGATGAAACCTGACGACATCCGCGCCATCGCCAACGGTAAGGTCTGGACAGGCGAGCAAGCCCTCGGCATGAAACTGATTGATCAGCAAGCCGATTTCGAAGGCGCTGTGAAAGACACGGCCAAATCCGTTGGAATTAAAGGAGAGCCGGTGCTGGTCCACCCCGATCGCGAGCGCAAGACCGTGCTCGATCTCTTGTTCGGTGACGTATCCGATCTCCTCCCCACCCGCGAGAAGTTGCTCGAGCAGCACGTAGGTTTTTATTACCTCTGGAATTCTTGGGTTTTGATTTTGGTTTTCGATCACAGAGAACTGATACCCAAAACTTCGGGTCAGGGCTCCCCCAGTAAAGCCTCGTATCAGGGCACGCCTTCAGGCGTGCCGAATAGAGCCGACGAGAAGGCCGGCTTAGCCGCTGCGGCTTTCGGCTTCCCCTCCGAATTGGCTAACTGCTAACTGCTAATTGCCAACTGCTACCCGCCGCCCCCCCGGATGCCCAACTGGGACTTGCACAAAACCCCTTGAATTTGAGAAGGTTATCCAGCCCGGTTCCAAGCCCAGGGCGTTTCACCAGGAATTTAACCTTGCCAGCGACGGAGCGAACACGCGTATGACAAAAGCCGACCTGATCGACGAGGTATCGCGCTTAGCCGAACTCACCCGCAAAGACAGCGAAGTCATTGTAGAAACGATCTTTGACAGCATCGTGCGTTCGCTGCGGGTAGGCGACAAAATCGAGATTCGCGGTTTCGGCAGCTTTCGCACCCGTCAACGCAAGCCGCGTGTAGGGCGCAACCCCAAGACTGGAGATCGCGTCGAAGTCCCTGCCAAAAAAATTCCCTTTTTCAAGCCCAGCAAAGAACTGAAAGACTTGGTAAACACCGGCGCTAACCAGCAAACCGGTACTCCGCCCGCAGCGCCATCTACTCCGCCGCAGTAGTCGGCAGCCGTGTCTTATAATTTGCCCGACCCAGAGTGGCGCAGCAGCGCTTCAGCGCCACATAACAGTTAGCGAAGCGATATAAAACAGATTAACTGCGAAGGTTAAGGAGTATTCGCTCTGCCCAGATACAAATCCACCACTCTCAAGGCCAGCTGCGCAGGTTCTACATCGGTGCGATTGCAGAGAATAATCACGGTGAGTTGATCGTCAGGAAAACGCTGGATCGCGGTGTGAAAACCCACCGTCTCCCCGTAATGCCACATGCGCTTATGCCCTTTGTAGGAATCCAAAAACCACCCAAACCCGTAACCTGTCGGCGAGCCGTCGGGCGCAACCGCCTGCACATTCACCGGCGTCCACGCCGGCTGCATTTCCTGTGCGCTCAAAAGAGTGTGCTCGCGCAGCGCTCGATCCCACTTGGCCAAATCATCCAGCGAAGTGTAAATGCCGCCGTCCCCCAAAACCGCCGAAGTGGGACTCTGGTCAGTTTCGCGCCAGGCGTCACCTGTTTTCGTATGCCCGTAAGCACGGTTGGAGACTTCATTCTTTCCCTTCTCATACGCGATCGTGGTATCCATTTTCAGAGGAGTAAATATCCGTTCCCGCAGAAATTCTCCAAACGGTTTGCCCGATCTTCTTTCACCGACCATCGCCAAAACCGCATAACCGGAATTGCTGTAATCCCACTTGCTTCCCGGCGCAAACTTCGTTTCCTTCTGCTGCTTCAAAATCGCCAACACGCCCGCATCTTTGATCTGCGGAATCTGTTCCGGTGGCGTCGTGCCATATTGCTTGTCCATCACGTCTTCATAGTCCAGCAGTCCCGAAGTATGGTTGAGCAGGTTGCGAATCGTAATCGACTTCCCGTAGTCCGGAAAATCGGGAAACACATCGGTCAGGTGATCCTCGTAACGTAGCTTGCCGTCATGAACCAGAAGCATGATTGCCGTCGCCGTGAACTGCTTGGTTAATGACGCCAGCCGGAAATTCGTATGCCCATCAATCTCGTGAAGTGTCCGCAGGTTTGTCACTCCGTACCCGCGCTCATAAACGGGGTGTCCATCCTTGATGACGAGCACTGCTGCTCCCGGCGCCTTCTCTGATTGCACGACAGCAAAGACCGCATCAATCTGCTTGGCAGAAACTCCCTCCCCCGCCCAAGCCCACCCACTCACCAAACTCAAACACAGCAGCAAGCAAGCTCTCCTCACGAAATCCTCTCCCGATCCTATGAATTACCTATATGTGTAGCACAAGAGTTCTCCTCCGGCCTCCAACCACGTCCTTGCAACAAACAATGAAGACCACAACCTCTCTGTATGACCACGGGTGGAGCAGCGCTTTCAGCGCTGCGTTATTGCAGGGCATCAAGCTCGGCTTTAGCACTCCCAGCCCGGCATGTAAATGCCGGCCGCTTCTCCCCAACACTTTTAAGCCAAAAAAAAACGGGCTGAAACTTCCAGCCTCGTATGCTCACCTCGAACCCAATTCAGTTCGGCATCGGAGGATCTGCCTCTGCCGCTCTCACTTCAGATCCCGTTGACATTCCGATAAACCCAAGGCACGCAAAAAAGTTTCGGGGCAGGTGGTCTGCCCCCGCCATCCAAACTACAACCCCCGCAATGCTAGACTAATCGCTCATTTTCCCTGAGGACTAATTTGCCAAACACTCCGGTTCTGGTAATTCACGGCGGCGCCTGGGCCATTCCCGAAGACATGGTTGATGCCCACCTCCGCGGCGTGCGCAACGCCATCGCCGCCGGCTGGCGCGTCTTAGACGCCGGAGGCACCGCCCTCGACGCCGTCGAGCAATCCGTTGTCATCATGGAAGACGACGACACTTTCGACGCCGGCCGAGGCGCCTTCCTCAACCGCGAAGGCAAAGTCCAGCTCGACGCTCTCATCATGGACGGAGCCACCCTGCGCGCCGGAGGCGTAGGATGCGTCGAGCACCTCCGCAATCCCATCCGCGCCGCCCGCAAAATTCTCAGCGAAAGCCCCCACATTTATTTCGTAGCCGAGGGCGCCGAGCGCTTCGCCGTCGAACACGGCATCCCCCTCTGCAAGAACGAAGACTTAATAATCCCCCGCGAAGTCGAACGCCTCCGCGAATTCCAGTCGCATCTGGCCGAGCACGAAAAAGATCTCTTCGCCCCCACCATCTCCCACGACACCGTAGGAGCCGTCGCCCTCGACTGCGACGGCAATATCGCCGCCGCCACCTCCACCGGAGGAACCCTCAACAAGGCCCCCGGCCGCCTCGGCGACTCTTCATTAATAGGTTGCGGCTGCTACGCCGACAACGCCAGCGCCGCCGCATCCACCACCGGCTGGGGAGAGCCCATCATGAAGTTAGTTCTAGCCAAATGGTCCGCTGATCGCGTCTCCGCCGGCAATAGCCCCGAGTGGGTCGCCCCCGAGGCCATGAATTACCTCCAGGCCCGCGTGCAAGGCCACGGCGGCATCATTCTCCTCGACGCCCGCGGCCGCTTCGGCATTGCCCACAACACCCCCCGCATGGCCTGGGCCTTCAAAACGTCAAAAGAAGAAGCCGCCGGAATCGAGCGCTAGTCGCGCCTCCCCGCGCCGCCATGCGAATCCCATTTTTGGAATTCACTCACTAACTAAACCAGTTCCCGCCGCCAATACAGCTTGCTTTCCGTCCACTTTCTGATGTAAAAACCAGCAGTAACTCCCTAGCCAACATCGTGCGCATTCTGGAGACCTGCCACCCGCCTGCGATCCGCGCCGACGTGCGCACGGTCACCACGTTTTAAGGAGATTTATGAACGCCACTGCGAAACTCTTTTCGATAGCTTTTTCGATTTTGATGCTGACCACTCTTGCCGCGGCTCAGGGCGCCGCCAGTGGTGATCTCCACGTCACGGTGAAGGACCCCAAAGGCAATCTCGTCACCAACGCCAACGTGACCGCGCGCGAACAGGCCAAGGGTTTTGAGCGCGCCAGCAGCCTCAACCGAGAGGGCGAATATCGCTTGTTGAACCTGCCTCCCGGCAAATACACAGTTGTTGTCGAAGCTCCCGGTTTTGCGAAGATAGAAGCCAAGGATGTCACCGTCACCGTCGGTCAAATGGCCGAGTTACCCATCGCACTCGCAGTTGCCGGAACTTCCGAAACCGTCACCGTCAGTTCCGAAGCCGAGGTGGTAGAAACCCAGCGCACATCCTCCACCGACACCATCACCCAGCAGCGCATTGAAAATCTCCCCATCAATGGCCGCAACTACATCAATTTCGCGCTCACTGATTCGCGACTCGCCCGTGACGACACGCCTTCGATCGGCGCCGCCCCAACCTCCGGCCTCAACATGAGCGGACAGCGCGCCCGCGCCAACCTGGTCAACGTAGATGGCGCCGACGCCGTCGACAACTCCGTGAACGGCATCCGGTCCACGGTTTCGCAGGAGGCAGTTCAGGAATTTCAAATCATCACCAATGGATACGCCGCGGAATATGGTCGCGCCTCCGGGGGCGTGGTCAACATCATCACCCGCTCCGGTTCCGACGATTTCCACGGCTCCGCCTATGGCTACGTGCGTAACCGCAATTTCCAGGCGGTAAATCCCTTCAGCACCGTTTCTGATCCCGCCTATACTCGCGTGCAAACCGGCGCCGCCTTCGGCGGCCCAATAAAGAAAGGTAAGACCTACTACTACTTTTCCTACGAAGGCACCTGGCGCCAGGAAACTGGATTCTCATCGATCGGCGCAAATAATTTCGGCCTCGTGCCGTTCGATACCACTCCGCTCGGCTTGAATCTCGGAACCCTGCAACTGACACCGGATCAGATCGGTTTTCTGACTAATCCTGCTGTTCTCAGCCAGGAACAATCCGATCCCAAAGGATTCGGTGGGGAAGTAGGGACCTACGCCTTACTAGCCGGCGTTTCTTCGGGCATGGCCATCAATGGTTCATGGCCGGTTTCGTTAGTCGGCGTCCCCGGCTTCAGCGGTTTTCCAACCACCTGCGCCCCTCCGGGACCCTGCTTCGTGCCATCCTCTTACACTCCGCTGCAAAGCATCGTCGGCAACTTTCCTGTTTCCGAGCGAACCGATTTATATTCCCTGCGCCTTGACCACAACTTCACCAGCAACCATCGGTTGATGTTGCGCGGCGGCGTGAGCCCCAGTGACCAGACCAATGCGTTGTCCCGTACTTCCACGCAGAATTACCACGACTGGAGCATCACCGCTCAGGACCAGTTAACCATCGGCAATAATAAGGTGAATGAATTCCGCTTCCAGTTTGCTCGCCGCGGATTGCTCTATGGCTTCTCGCGCGCTCCGGGTGGAGGCAACGTGGCCGTCAACATCCCTGGCTTCGCCTTCTTTGGACGTGAGCCGTTCTCCTTCGTGAATCGGACCGAGCAGCGCTACCAGGCTACCGACAACTTTTCGATTTCCAAGGGAACGCACAAC
>QIAS01000059.1:0-2809 GCA_003225615.1 Acidobacteriota bacterium
CACGCTGGAGGAGCACTCAGCATTAAGCACTCAGCATTCAGCCACTCCCTCACTTCCGACTGCTGATCACTCGCGTTTCGTCCTCCGTCTTGGATTGCGCTATACCCGTGGCCTGCGGGAAGAAGCGGGCAAAGCACTCGTGCGAGAGCGTTATACCGCTCCTTTCGCCGACATCCACGACATAGTTCGACGTGTCCCCGAACTGCGTAAGGACGAACTGGTCACGCTGGCGGAAATCGGCGCATTGAACTCGGTGGGAAATTCACTACACCCATTCCATCGTCGCGACGCTCTGTGGCAAGTGGAGCGGGCGGTGCGCCTCTCCGGCCCGCTGCTGGAGGAATTTTCAGAGCCAGACTTGCCATCGCCACTCCAGCGCATGAATTATGAAGAGCGCCTGGTCGCCGACTTTCATGGGACGGGACTTACGGTTGGTCCGCATCCCATGGCTTATCGCCGCGCGGAAATGACCCAGCTAAGCGTTCGCTCGGCCAAAGAACTCAGCCAAATTGCAAACGGAAAGCATGTCCGAATCGCAGGATCGGTAATTGCGCGACAGCGGCCTGGGACCGCTCACGGATTCGTTTTCCTCAGCCTGGAGGACGAAACCGGTATAGCCAATGCCATCATCACGCCTGACCTGCTGCAGAAAAATCGCGTGCTGGTGACTTCAGAGCGCTTTCTGCTGATTGAAGGCATCCTGCAGAATCAGGACAACGTGATCTCAGTAAAGGCTGAGCGAGTGCTACCACTCTCGATCAGCGCTGCCGAAATGTCGTCGCACGATTTCCACTAAAGACGGCTCTCAACTCTCAGCCTTCAGCTCCTATACAGACGATTTATCGGCTCCTCGTAGGTAGCTCCCCAGCGACTCAGCCGATTGCGACATAAGTTCCGATGAAAAACGCCACAAAACGTTCGGCATGGTACCGACAACTGGGAACCGGGAGCCAAGAATTAGACGCAACCGGGAAAAATTTTTACGCCCGTAGCACACATCCACAGCCATTCGGTTTATATTAGGTAAATCATTTCGCCACATGTTTTTGGGCTGACACAAGTTCGAGGGAAATGTGTATGTGGCTTATTCATCAATTTGGTCCGCTAATTAATCTTGGAATCTGTAAGGAGTACCCTATTATGGCAAGAGTAAAGACACCGCGTGGCAACGGCCGCACGGAGCAAGCCAACCCGCAAATCGAGCTCACGCATGACATAAAGAAATCGGTCGTGCCCATTAACCTGGAAGACGAGATTCGCCGCCGTGCCTATGAAATCTACGAGCAGCGCGGATATTTGCCCGGGCGCGATTACGAAGATTGGTTGACGGCCGAGCGGGAGATTGTAGCCCGTTACAACGGGCGTAGCGCGTAACCAGCGCTCCTGCAATCGCCGGGAGCCGGCGCTGATTACTTATCCAGCCCAGCGGGTTTACTTTACCCTCAGGTTCGCAGGGTCGTGTGCGCCTGGAAACAGCGGCTGCAACGCGGTTGTCCTTCCCGCTTGGGACGATTCAGCATGCCACGTCAGACCCGACCTGCGGCCGTAATCTGGACAATCCAGCTCCCAAATGGACAGATTTTTGAACGCCGTGCTTGTCTGGCAGGAAATTTTTGTCCTTTGGATATATTGACGAGTTGCTCGTAGTGTGTGAGAAATTACGCACAGGATCAACTTCGGTTGGCCAGCGCCTCTCGCCAAAGAAACACCTCAGATAGCCGCGAATCTTGAATCCAGGCTGGCCGTTGGCCTGAAAGTTGCTACTCTGTCATGTTTCTGAAAAAATAGGTACTTCCAATGGCCCAACTAGGTAGTTATGCGCTTTTGTTCGCCTTGGCGCTAAGCGGGTATTCCTTCGTCGCAGGATGGGTGAAACTGCCCGGCGCGCCGGAATTGCCGTGTTCGCGTGCGTTTTCCTGGCGTCGCTGGTGCTGGTGGTATCGGCTTTTCAAGACGACTTCTCGATTGCTTACATTCTGCACCACAGCAACCACGACCTGCCTGCACCTTATAAGTTCGCTACCTTGTGGTCGGGGCAGGAGGGATCGCTGCTGTTCTGGTCGCTGCTGCTCGGCGCCTATGGACTGGTGTTGCGCTTGCGGCACAAAACGGATCCGCGTTTATTTGCGTATGCTTCGGTCGTCATCGCTGCCGTCCAGGTTTTCTTTCTTCTGCTGCTGAACTTCGCGGCGCATCCTTTCGCGACCGTACAAGGCACAATCCCGGCGGACGGGAACGGACTAAACCCGCTATTGCAGTATCCCGAGATGGTGATTCATCCGCCGATGTTGTACCTCGGGTATGTAGGGTTCACGGTGCCATTCGCCTTTGCGCTGGGGGCGCTCGCGATGCGCTATCCGGGTGAAAAGTGGATCCACATCACGCGCCGCTGGACGATGGTGACCTGGGGATTTCTCACCTGCGGCATTTTCCTGGGGGCGCATTGGGCATATTCGGTGCTGGGCTGGGGTGGTTACTGGGGCTGGGATCCGGTGGAGAACGCTTCGCTGATGCCGTGGCTGACGGGGACGGCCTTCCTGCATTCCGTAATGATGCAGGAGAAGCGCGGGATGCTGAAGATGTGGAACATGTGGCTGGTCTTCGCCACGTTTTGGCTTGCGATCCTTGGTACTTTCCTGACGCGCAGCGGGATTATCAGTTCCGTGCATGCCTTCGCGCAATCGGGGATTGGCAGCTGGTTTGTCTGGTTCCTGGCTCTTAGCTGCGCCACTTTTGCCTTCTTTTTCTTTAAGAACAAGTCTCATTTGCAGAGTGAACACAAGCTTGAAGCGCTGGTATCACGCGAATC
>QIAS01000059.1:2856-6558 GCA_003225615.1 Acidobacteriota bacterium
TTTACCGTGTTGTGGGGGACATGGTTCCCGAAAATTTCAGAACTGGTCCAGAACACGAAGGTGACGGTGGGACCTCCGTTTTATAACAGCGTAGCTATTCCGGTGGCGCTGCTGCTGTTGCTTCTGACTGCTGTGGGGCCGCTGCTCGCCTGGCGCAAAACCTCGCTGGAAAGTCTGAAACGCAATTTTCTGTGGCCTACGTATGGCGCAGTTGCCGTGGGAATCGCGATGATGATTTTCGGCGTGCGCCCGTGGAAGGACATAGCCTATTTTTATGCGCTGATGTCCGCTATGTTATCCACTTTGGTGGCACTCACGGTGATCTCCGAGTTCGTGCGCGGCGGCCGCGTAATCGCCGGCCATACTGGTCAGAATCTGCTCGGCGCGATCGTGCACTTGTGGCACCGGAATACCAGGAGATACGGCGGCTACATCGTGCATTTCGGAGTGGCGGTGGTGGTCATCGGGATTCTGGGCACTCCATTCAATAAGGAAGTCGAGAAGGAAATGGGGTACGGCGATAAAATGGCAATCGGCCCTTACACCCTTGTCTGCCGCTCCTACACGCAGGAAGAAAAACCGAACTATGGAAGCGAGTGGGCCATCCTTGATGTGTTCAAGGGTGACAAACAGATCACACAACTATTCCCCGAGCGGCGATTCTACAAGGCTAGCCAGCAGACGCAGACTATGCCCCAGATCTACCCCACGTTCCGCGAGGATTTCTTACTCGTCAAGGATCTTTACGTGGTCTATGAAGGAGTCAATCAGGATACGGGACGACCGATCATCAAGGCTCACCTGAACCCTCTCGTGCCCTGGATTTGGGCGGGGCTGGTAATCATGATATTCGGCACAATCATTGGGTTAGTACCGAACGCCGCACCGATCCGCGTGCCCGTACCCGCCCGCGTGCAGGCGGCTCCGGTGGGAGCAGGCGATTGATTTCCGCAGTGCATCCTCGCGTGAAGCGGACGTTGCAAGCGGCGGCTTTGTCTTTGGCTCTTTTGCTGCTTCTCGGGGCAGGCGACAGCGGTTCCCGCTTTAACGAACTCGGCCATCGCATGATGTGCGTGTGTGGCTGCAGCCAGATTTTGCTGGAGTGCAATCACGTCGGCTGCAAATATTCGGATCGCATGCGCGACGAACTAATGGCGGCCGTCGACCGCGGCGACAGCGACGATCTGACTCTCCAGGCGTTCGTGCAGAAGTACGGCACTACCGTCATCGCCGCGCCTACCAATAAGGGATTCAACCGCGTCGCATGGGTGATGCCTTTCCTCGCGCTAGGTCTCGGGCTGACGACGGTGGTTTTCATCGTGCGTGCCTGGAAGAACCGTCCCACGCCGGCACTCGCGGATGGCATAAAGCCGCTGCGCGGGAGCGAATTAGAGCAATTCCGCGCTCAGGCCCAGAAGGAGACCGAACTGTGATTCTCTTTGCCTGCGCCCTGATCACGGCGGGTACACTGTTTTACATTTTTTACATGCCTGGCGAGGTGTACAGCGGCGGGGAAAAAACACGTCTGTCGTACCTTCAGGAGCGCAAGGATGCGGTCTACGAAAATCTTCGCGATCTGAATTTTGAATACAAGGCGGGCAAGGTTCCTGACGTGGACTACCAGACAATGAAAGCGTCGCTCGAAGATGAAGCCGCCGCTCTGCTGGCCGAGATGGCGCGACTCGAGCAGCCGGCGGTCCGCAACACAATAAGGAGCTAAAGTTTGAGATTGTTAAAGAGAATTGCGGCAATTTTGTGGGTATGGCTTCTGCTCGGGACGCTCGCCTTCGCCGCAACTCTTGCCGGCACGGTCAAGAACGGTACTACGAACAAGCCAGGGGCGGGCGATGAGGTGGTGCTGCTCAGCCTGGGACAGGGCATGGAAGAAGCAGGACGCACTAAAGCAGACGCCAAGGGCAACTTCAGCTTCACGATGAAGGAAGACGGTCCACACCTGGTCCGCGCGATTCACCAGGGCGTGACTTACCATCGCATGGCGCCTCCGGGGACGACCTCAGTGGAACTCACGGTCTACGATGCCGGCAAGAAAGTCGACGGGCTCTCGGTAACCGCCGACGTCATGCGCATACAGGCGGAGAGCAATCAACTGGAAGTGGTCCGGCTGTTTGTGGTGAATAATCAGTCCAGTCCGCCGCGTACCCAGATGAATGATCACAATTTTGAGTTCTACCTGCCGGAAAGGGTACAGATTGACCAGTCCATGGCGATGACCTCGGGGGGGCAGCCGATAAATTCTGCCCCCGTGCCCCAGGGTGAGAAAAATCGGTATGCGTTTTTGTTCCCCTTGCGGCCGGGCGAAACCCAGTTCCAGGTCGCGTACCATTTGCCTTATTCGGGTGAGGCTACGCTCGATCCAAAATCGCTATATGCGCTCGAACACTTCGTGGTGATGGTCCCCAAGTCCATGCAATTTAAGCCGGGGCCGGGGACGACCTTTGAGGCCAAGCCGTATCCCAATCAGCCAGACACGCAGGCAGAGGTGGCAGCAGGCACGCAGGCGGGGCAGACGCTTTCCTTCAAAATTTCGGGGACAGGAACTTTACAAGCTGAGAACCAGGGTGGAGCGGGCGAAGGCCCAGGGGCGCAGAGTTCGGAAGCGCGGCCAGGTGGCGGATTAGGTCCGCCGATCGATGCGCCGGACCCGCTGCAGAAATATCGCTGGTACATACTCGGGGGCTTTGCGGCGGTGCTCGCCTTGGGAGCGTTCTTCATTGCCAATCGACAGAAAGCTGCCGCCCACGCGCCTGTCCCTGCAGCCGGGGCTTCTGCAGCACGACGCGCAAGGGCCGCGGCTGGATCAGAGATCGACTCCCCGATTTCCGAGGCACCGCATGCCCCACGGCCTGCAACTGCAAGTCGTTCCTCGTTGCTGTTGGAAGCGCTCAAAGAAGAGCTTTTTCAGCTGGAACTCGACCGCAAACAGGGACGGATCACGTCCGAAGAGTATGCCAAAACCAAAGCCGCCCTGGACCAGACGCTCGATCACGCGCTAAAGCGCGAATCGCAGAAGGTGTAACCGGTACACTGTGGCCGGCATGGCCGGCGCTAGCATGGATTGCCCTTCTCATGCGCCTTGAATCCCCGCCCTGCATCTAACATCAATATAGGTTAGAAAGAAGAGCATTATGGGAAACACCTTTAAGACCGCGCTGCTCCTTACCGTGATGACTCTGCTGCTGATGGGCGTCGGCCGCGCCTTTGGCGGGCAGAATGGCATGTTGACCGCGCTCATCATTGCGGGAGCCATGAACTTCGTCTCGTACTTTTTCTCCGACAAGATTGCACTGGCCATGTACCGCGCCCGGCCAGTGAGCCGGGAGGAGTTGCCGCGTGTATACAACGTGGTGGAGCGGCTCACCCAGAAGATCGGCATACCCACGCCGAAGATCTATGTTATTCCGACGGATTCGCCTAACGCTTTTGCTACCGGGCGCAATCCGTCTCACGCATCGGTTGCGGTAACTCAGGGCATCCTCAATTTGCTGAATGACGAGGAACTGGAGGGCGTGCTGGCTCACGAACTGGGACATGTGCGCAACCGCGACATTTTGATCAGTTCCATCGCCGCAACCCTGGCCGGCGCCATCACCTATGCCTCTCGCTTTGGCATGTTTTTCGGAGGAGGCAGCCGCGACGACCGCCGCGGTGGAGCCCTGGGCGCGCTCCTCATGCTGATTCTGG
>QIAS01000059.1:6602-13295 GCA_003225615.1 Acidobacteriota bacterium
CGGCAACCCGTATGCGCTGGCCAGTGCATTGGCCAAGCTGGATGCTTCTTCGCGGCGTGTGCCGATGGTTGCAAGTCCATCAACCGCGCACCTGTTTATCGTGCAGCCGCTGGTGGCCGTGAATTTCGCCAATCTGTTCTCGACGCACCCGCCTATTGCCAAGCGGATTGAGCGGCTGACGGGACGGCCGGCGGAATTTTATCAGTAAGCCCTTTGCGCTTTGCATTTGGCAGTTAGCACTTGGTGGGCACGCGTTTGTGTGACAACCCGGGAAAGCTAAAGGCTAATTGCCAGGTGCTGCTTTTCTGTGACGTCCGTAACCGCAATCGACCCTCCCCACATAGTAAAATTCAAATAATGTCTCCCGAGACCGCCATTGCTGCTTCTCAGCGCGCTACGCAACTGGAAGCCAGCCTGCGCACGGTAATTCGCGGTAAGGATGACGTGCTGCGGCTCGCCCTGGTTTCGATGCTGGCGCGGGGACATCTGCTGATTGAAGGCGTGCCGGGGGTGGGCAAGACCACTCTGGGCCAGGCGCTGGCGCGCGCCCTGGATTGCAGCTTTCAGCGGGTGCAGTTTACCAGCGACATGCTGCCCAGCGACGTGCTCGGCATCTCGATCTATTCCGCTATTGAACAGCAGTTCGAGTTCAAGCGTGGACCGGTTTTTGCAAACATTTTGCTGGCTGATGAGATCAACCGCACCACCCCTAAGACGCAATCGGCGCTGCTCGAGGCGATGAACGAAGGCCAAGTCACGGTGGATGCGCATTCATACCCGCTGCCCCAGCCTTTCCTGGTGATCGCCACGCAGAACCCGGTGGAGCATCATGGAACTTATCCCTTGCCCGAATCACAACTGGATCGGTTTCTAATGCGGGTGCACATGGGCTACCCGGAAGGCGAGGCCGAACGCGAGATCCTGCGCTCGGAGGCAGGCGCAGCCCAACTGGAGAATCTTCGTCCGGTATTGACGGGGGCAGAGATGCTCGAAATGCAAGCGGCGGCCAACCAGGTTCGGGTTGACGACTCCCTGGTGACCTACACGCTGCAAATCGTGCGCAAGACGCGGGCTTCGGAGCACCTGACGCTCGGAGTCTCTCCGCGGGGGGCACAGATGCTCTATCGCGCCGCCCAAGCCATGGCTTTTCTCGAAGGCCGCACTTTCTGCACGCCAGAAGATTTCAAGCCGCTGGCTGTGCCGGTATTTGCTCACAGAGTGGTGGTAGATGCGCTCTATTCATCCACCCTGAAGAGGTCCGATCAGGCCGACCAGATCGTGCGCGAGATCGTCGAGAGTGTGCCGGTGCCGGTGTAGGCAGTACCGAGTACCTGGTACCGAGGACCGAGTTATCCCAGATCTCAGTTGCCAAGTTTCAACAGCCGTCATTGCGTTCTTATTCTTGTTCACGCGGGTTTGTCTTCTCTCTCGGTACTGGGTACGCGGTACTCGGTACTGGATATAATGCGCCATGTCCTTCCTGCGCTACCTGATGCTGCTCTCCCTGATCGCCTGGCTTGGCGGGCTGATTTTCTTTTCATTCGTTGTGGCCCCAACGGCGTTCGCGGTGCTTCCCACGCGCCATCTGGCCGGCTCGGTGGTTAGCCGTTCTCTGAACTCGCTGCACTGGGTGGGCATCGTCTCTGGTTTGGTCTTCCTGGTTACTTCTCTCCTGTACTCCCGGTACACTACCGGCTCTGCCCACCCGTTTGCCGCACGGCATCTGCTGGTCGTAATCATGCTGGTACTGACGTGTGTTTCACAGTTCGGCATTTCGCCTAGAATGGCTTCGCTGCGCGCCTCCGTCGGTGAAATTGACAATGTGCCACTGAATGACCCGGCCCGTGTGCAATTCAATGCTTTGCACCATTGGTCCACGAGGCTGGAAGGCGGAGTGTTGTTGCTTGGATTGGTCGTTGTGTATCTGACGGCGCAACCACACGCCTGAAAGTAATCAAGCAGGAGAATTCATGCCCGAAGCCAAATCCAGCGGTGTGCGCATCGACTACACGGACACCGGCAAAAAAGAGCCCGCTCTTCTGCTGCTGCCAGGGTGGTGCGCGTCGCGAGCGGCCTTTGGAAAGATGGCTCAGATGTGCGCCATGCACCGGCGCGTGCTGGCCCTGGATTGGCGCGGGCATGGAGCCTCCGAGACGCCGGAGAAAGATTTTGGCTCGGCGGATCTGGTCAAAGACGCTATCGCGGTCATTGAAGCGAGCGAGGCGCAGCAAGTGGTTCCTGTAGCCCTGGCCCATGCGGGATGGGTAGCCATCGAACTCCGACGGAGGCTGGGCGCGCGAATTCCCAAAATTATTTTGCTGGACTGGATCATCTTTGATCCGCCACCGCAGTTTATGGCGGCCTTGGGTGCTTTGCAGGACCTTCAGCAATGGGAGCACACCCGCAACCGCCTGTTCTCGACCTGGCTCGAAGGCGTAAGCAATCCAGGCGTGTCGCAGTTTGTGCACCACGTGATGGGAGGATTCGGCTTCAGCATGTGGTCTCGCGCGGGACGGGAGATCTCAGCCGCGTACACGCGGCATACGAATCCGCTTCGCGCACTGGAAGGGTTCAATACTCCCGTCCCGGTTATTCACATTTACGCACAGCCGGTCGATGCTGCGTACTGGGATTCCCAGCAGTTCTTCGCAAAATCGCATCCCTGGTTCTCCGCGAAACGGGTGAACGCGCTGAGCCACCTCCCTATGCTCGAGGCGCCGGAAGAGGTGGCCGAGGTGATTGAAAGCTTCGTAGCTTCTAAGTGAATTTCTTTTTCAATTCTCGTAACTGCGCTCATGCTGCCGATTGGTCATCGCCAAAGCCTTCATTTATTCTGTAGATTCATTGCTTCAGCGCTGAAGGCTGACGACTGAAAGCTTCCTTATGAAAACCGGCATCATTGGTCTCCCCCAGGTCGGCAAATCGTCGTTGTTCCGTATGCTGACGAAAGCAAGTCTCTCCGCGCCCGCCTACGCCAATCCTCGCGAGGCGCATATTGGCGTGGCAAAAGTGCCGGATGACCGGCTCGACCGGCTGGCCGCGCTCTTCAATCCCAAGAAACTGGCTCATGCTTCCGTGGAATACGTCGACCTGGGGGCGATTGGACAGGATGCTCTGAAGGAGAGCGCCTACATCGGCCATCTGCGGCAGGTAGACGCGCTGGCTCACGTGGTGCGTGGGTTCGTGGATCCATCTATCCCGCACGTCGGTAATATTGATCCCTCGCGCGACATCAAGAATGTGGAATTCGACCTGATGGTCAGTGATCTTGGGCAGATCGAAAAACGCCTGGAGCGGCTGGAAAAAGATTTGAAGAAGATGCGCACGCCCGAACTGGAAAAAGAAAACGAACTGCTGCTGCGCGCCAAGTCCCATCTGGAGTCGGAGCGTCCCCTGCGGGAAATGGAGATGACGGCGGAGGACAAGAAGCGCATCCGCGGCTTCATGTTTCTTAGCGAGAAGCCGATTCTTTACGTGCTGAATGTCAGCGAAACTACGGAATTGGGCAAGGAGCTGGAAACTTCCGTTGCCAAGTTCAAGCTGAACGAAGTCGCCTCACGTTCAAACGCCGGGGCTATGGCAATCTGCGGCAAAGTCGAGGCGGAGTTGGCGGAAATGAACGATGCGGATGCTGCCGAGTTTCTCTCCAGCTACGGCTTGAAGGAAAGTGGGTTGGTGCGCCTGATCCGCACGACTTACGCGCTCCTGGGGCTGATTTCCTTTTTCACCGTCGGGGAAGACGAATGCCGGGCCTGGACGATTCCTGCCCATACCCGGGCCGTTGAGGCGGCCGGCGCGATTCACTCGGATCTTGAGAAACATTTCATCCGCGCCGAAACCATAGCCTGGGACCAACTGCTGGAGGCCGGTTCGGAAGCGAACGCCCGCGCCAAAGGCACACTCCGTTTAGAGGGCAAAGACTACATTGTGAAAGACGGCGATGTGTTGCACATCCGGCACTCAGGATAAATGTTCCACCCGTCAATGCGGAGGAAGCGACCAAGCCTCAGAAATTCTCCAGCGTCCAGACATTACTTTGAATTGTTGGGGCAGGGATGGCCACGTACTTGCCATCGCGGGAAGGAATTGCCCAGGTTGGGAAGTAGCTTCTCACTTCCCACAGCTTGTGTGCATTGCCCGCCAGGTCGACATGCAGCAGAGTGGAAACGCGTCCCGTAGGATTGCTAGTAACAAACATGCCTCGAGAATCTGCGGCCCAATCCACCCCAGCAAAGCCGTTCCAGTTTTTGACTGTGATCTCGCGAGATGAGCCGGTTGCGACGGACAGCAAACGGATCCGATTATCATCGGCACTGAGCTTCACTAACGCGAGCAACTTACCATCAGGAGAAAGACTCCAGTTCCAACCCGTGGGGCTTGGGTCAAAAGCGGCCAATTGGCTGATATTCCCGGTTACATGATCGAAGCGAGATAACACGAATTGCTTCGGTTCCAGCTGACTAACGATGCATGTGTTCGCGGGCGAACGGGAACATTGAAAATTGCTCAAAAAGGGAAGCTGGAGCAGGAACCGTGGCGGGCCACCAGTGATGGCAGCGCGCATAATCCGAACCGGCGCGGCCGGGTCATTCACGCCAGTTAAGGTGAGGTATAAAACTTCGGTACCGTCTGGGGTTAACCGGCACGCCCCCGTTTTTGGATCCGTGCCTAATGGCAGCATGTCGGCTGAAGTTTGATCGATCGATTGCCGGAAGAAATTCACCGCGCCGGTTCGGTTGGAGGAAAACAACACTGTCCGGCTATCGGCGGTCCAATCAAACGGGAAGTCATCAGCGTCGTCGAGCGTGAGACGCCGCGGGGTTCCCAGGCGCGGCTCGTGTGAGGAGAATTCTGCAACGTAGATGCTTGCCATCGGCCGTCACACTGGGCTGCTGCACGTAGCCGTCGCTGTTGGTGATTCGTATTGGAGCGCCAACGGGCTGGCCATTGTGGGTGTCAATGGTTACCGCCCAATAGTTGGAATCATTTCGAGTTGTTGCTTCATCCCTGCTATAAAGCAGGCGACCATCAGGCAGCCACCTCAGGCCCGCGTCAGCCAATGGGTCTGAGACCGCAACATTAGTCGTGCCACGCTCCAAATTGAGAGTCTCGATAGTCCCTTCGACCGTGTAAACATTGAAGTGGAATTTGGCGTAGGCGATCCACCGTCCATCGGGCGACCAAGCCGGGGAAGCGAATAAGAAGCCTTGGGCAGAAGACAGAAGCTTTCTCTGATTGGCACCGTTTGCCTCCATCCGCCAAATCTCGCCCCCTGTTTCCCCAAACGCTGACGATTTGAGAAACACAATGTCTGTCCCGTTTGGCGAAACCGATGCCGCCCAGCCCTCCTCGCTGAGTTGCTGCGGGCTCCCCCCGAATATCGAAAACAGCCAAAGCCCTAGTTTGCTAGCGGAGGACGGCCATGAGGCCAGCAAATGCGTACTGTCAGGCAACCACGCGAAATGGGTAGCCGAGGCAATCTGTGAAACCAGCGGGTGCACTTCTCCCGTGGAGAGAAGACGCAGGTAAGTACCTGTTCTGTCGGAGTACGCCAGATACTTCCCGTCGGGGGATATGGCAGCACCCGAGATCGCATTTTCGGTCGAATTCGACGTCAAGCGCTGCGGTGTCGCGAGCTGCGCCGGGGTTTTCGGCGACTCATGGTGCAAGGCAAACCATGCCCCGCCGAGGCCTACCACGACCAAAGCAGCGAGCGCGGGCAGCAGCATCCGCCATTTTCGCGTGGCAAAAGGCACCGCGGGGAGTGCGGCCGCTGTCTGCGTGCCGGTCCGGCCACTTTCCGTGTCCCGCTTCAGTCGCTTAAGGTCAGCCCTCAGCTCTGCGGCCGACTGGCAGCGGGTCTCGCGATCCTTTTCCAATGCCTTGCTGATGATTTCCTCGAGCTTGGGAGGAATAGCGGGATTCAGCCGCACCGGCTCAGTGGGAACGCGGTTCAGAATCCCGTCAAAGATCACGCCCGAGGTATCGCCGCGAAATGGCAGTGTTCCGGTACACATCTCGTAGAGGACTACCCCAAAAGAAAACAGGTCGGTACGCGCATCAAGGTCTTTGCCGCGGACCTGTTCCGGGCTCATATAAGCGACAGTTCCCACGGCAGTGCCTGGGCTGGTCAAATGGTCTTCCATCGTGGCCGTAGGCAAGGCGGTGGCGCTTGCCGTCGCCGCTTCTGCTCTGAGCGTGAGCTTCGCCAAGCCGAAGTCCAGAATCTTGGCCTGGCCGCGGTGGGTAACGAAAATGTTGGCCGGCTTGATGTCGCGATGCACGATACCCTTGGCGTGTGCCACCTCGAGCGCATCGGCGATCTGGATTCCTAGTTCCAGAATTGTTTCCAGTTCCAAGGGCCGTCCGCTGATCAAGTGCTTGAGGGTGTGGCCCTCAAGCAACTCCATGGCGATAAAGGTTTGGCCGTCGGCTTCTTCAATGTCATAAATGGTGCAAAGGTTGGGATGATTCAAGCCTGAAGCAGCTCGGGCTTCACGGCGAAAACGCTCCAGTGTCTGGGGATCGTGAGCTACTTCCTCGGGCAGGAATTTGAGAGCAACAAGGCGAGAGAGTCGCGAGTCCTCGGCCTTATACACCACACCCATCCCTCCGCCACCGAGCTTCTCGATGATCCGATAGTGGGAAATGATTTGGCCGACCACAGGAGAGGCGCTCCAGCCCCGGCCAAAT
>QIAS01000060.1 GCA_003225615.1 Acidobacteriota bacterium
TAATCTCGGAGGCAGCCCACGATGCTCACGCAGCAAGAACAGTCTCTGGAACACTTGGAGAGGCTACTACAACACTCCTTGGGACGAGAAATCACCCCCAGAGAGAAGTTCTATCTCGCGCTGGCGGAAGCTTGCGCAGGGCATAACCGGGAAAACGAAAATTCCGAACGCCAGCCCCCGAAGGCAGCGTAGCTTTCTTCCACTTCCCCGAAGAGCACCCACCTAGCGGCTCCGACGATATCGGCACAGGGTTTTACCGAAAAGCCAGGGCGGAAATCCGGACAAGCTGATCGCCTTAGCGGAAGGATGATCGTAGTCTGAGAAACGCGAGGAACTGAAGGCACAAGGCCGCCGTGGACGCAGTCCTTCGACTTAGCGGAACAGAATAGGCCTCAAAATCAACTCGGATGCAGCCTCGTAACTAAGCGCTTGGTCTGCGGCGCCGGGGGTCGCTCCGGTAAACAGCGCAGGACCTCCGTCTTTGGCGCGTACGGATAAGCTTCCGGTGTGAGTCTTCCATTCCTGCGGCGGTCGGGCAGGGGCGGAGTAGACGATACGGCTCTTGGGCGCGTCCAGTTCCAATTCCAGCAGAAAGTCGATTTCCCCATCCCACTGCACCTGCAGCGAGTCGTCGGTTACCCGTGTCCACAGCTTTTTGATGCTGTGCTTGTTGAAACGCTCAACGTCGGCCCGGATAGCCGTAACCAGCCGCTGCCACGCGGGGAGCACGATGTCGCTTACCGCTTGTTGACGCGCGACCGCATCGGTTTGGCGTTTTTTGCGTTCTTCTTCCGCCTTCTCGCGCTTCGCAAATTCTTCATCGATCCAGCTCATACGGCTCCTCGATCCATCGGTGAATCCAAAAGAAGCATGCGGTGACAAAAATCCAGCTTTGCGCCACAAGATTCTAGCTGAGTACGAGCGACATGGACAGGAGAGACCTCGCTCGGATATGGGCTGCTATGCCAACATCCTACGCTACCGGGGTGCTATTGGCTGCGCCTCGCATGTAGTAGCTGGCGTCGAGCTTGCGTCCGCGGCGGCTGAAGCGGGAGAAGCGCGCCAGCCCAAGCTTCTGCAAACCAAACTGCAAGGCCGTTGCGATAACGCCGAACCCGTAGGTCACACTTCGCCGGAAATTGATAGATGAAGCTTCCGGAAAATACTTTGTTGGACACGAAACTTCGCCGATGCGGAAGCCAAAATACACACACTGCGCCAATATCTGGTTGTCAAACACGAAATCGTCGGAGTTCTCCAGCAATGGCAGTTCGGTAAGAACCTTGCGGCTGAAGGCACGGTAGCCAGTGTGATACTCAGAGAGCTTGGCGCCCAAAAAAAGGTTCTCAAAGGCGGTAAGAAAGCGGTTAGCAATGTATTTGTATATGGGCATGCCGCCGCGCAGGGCGGTACCCCCGATAATGCGGGAGGCAAGCACCACGTCATAAACGTCGTTTGCCACCATGCTGGCCATCGCCGTGACCAGTAACGGAGTGTATTGATAATCCGGGTGCAGCATGATGACCACGTCCGCGCCTTCGGCCAGCGCTTCGCGGTAGCAGGTCTGCTGGTTGCGCCCGTATCCATAATTTTCGTCGTGCACAAACACGTGCAGCCCGAGCCGGTGAGCCACTTCGACGGTGCGATCGCGGCTGTAGTCGTCCACTAGGATGCGGATATCCACCAGGTCGGGAAGCTCGCGCACGGTTGCTTCCAGTGTTTTCTCCGCGTTGTAGGCGGGTAGGACAACCGCAATGCGCTTGCCGTTGATCATTAGGTGAACTCGCTTGAAACACCATCATACCTTTTCGGCGCAGTGGACTGAAGATGTGTTCTGGATACGGATGGCAGTGTCTTGCATATGCTGAAGCACCCGGACACGTAGCTCAGTGTTTCCCCCAGCCCCTCGCTGGCGTCCGAAGCGGTTCAGAAGGCTGGTTATTGGTAAAATATTTATTCATGCCCATTGGGATGTGAATAGTTTGTGAACACCAGGAGCACGGGGGCGAGAGCGCCTGTTTCATACTTGTATGTCAGGGAAGCGCACATTATTCGAGAAGATCTGGGCGGCCCACATTGTGGCGGAGCCACCGGACCGCTCGCCCATTCTTTACATAGATCTGCATCTGGTGCACGAGGTTACTTCACCGCAGGCGTTTGATGGCCTGCGAGCGGCGGCGCGGCGAGTGCGCCAGCCGCAGCGTACCGTAGCCACCGTTGACCACAACATTCCTACCACTCCGCGTGGTACACCCATTACCGATCCGATCTCGGCCAAGCAGATTGAGGCGTTGCAGAAAAATTGCCGCGACTTCGAAGTTCCGTTTTTTGACATGAATTCGCCCGACCAGGGCATTGTTCACGTCATCGGTCCGGAGTTGGGATTGACACAGCCCGGCATGACGATTGTCTGCGGCGACAGCCACACCAGCACCCACGGCGCTTTTGGGGCTCTGGCGTTTGGCATCGGTACGTCCGAAGTCGAGCACGTGCTGGCAACGCAATGCTTAGCCCAGCGCAAACCGAAGACCATGCGCATTGAAGTGCACGACGCCCTGCCGGAAGGAGTTACGGCGAAAGACCTGGCGCTAGGCATCATTGGGCAGATCGGTACCGATGGAGCCGCTGGACACGTCGTCGAATACGCAGGCGACGCCGTCCGCGGCCTCAGCATGGAAGGCCGGATGACGCTCTGCAATATGAGCATTGAAGGGGGCGCGCGGGCCGGCATGGTAGCTCCGGACGAGACTACATTCTCATACGTCAAGGGTCGCCGGTTTGCGCCACGCGGTAGCGAATGGGAAGAATCTCTGGCCTACTGGCGCTCCCTGGCCTCCGATGCCGGCGCATCCTATGACAAAGTCATCGAGATAAATTCGGCCAAGTTGGCACCGTTTGTGACTTGGGGCACCAATCCCGCTATGGTGGTTCCGGTCACCGGCAGGGTGCCCGAGTTGAACGCCCTGCAGAATGATGGCGAACGCCAGAGCGCGGAGCACGCGCTGAAATATATGGGGCTCGAACCCGGCACGCGGATTGAGGAAATTCCTGTGGATCGGGTGTTCATCGGCTCCTGCACGAACTCGCGGCTGGAAGACTTACGCGCTGCGGCCAGGGTGGCCAAGGGTTATCGGGTAAATCCAAAAGTCCGAGCCATGGTGGTTCCGGGATCGCAAACCGTGAAGCACGCTGCGGAAGAAGAAGGCTTGCACCGGATCTTCGCCGAGGCTGGATTCGAATGGCGCGAGTCTGGTTGTTCCATGTGTCTGGGCATGAATCCTGACATCCTCCAGCCCCAGGAGCGTTGTGCTTCCACGAGCAACCGCAATTTTGAGGGGCGGCAGGGACGCGGCGGGCGCACCCACCTGGTTAGTCCGATGATGGCAGCCGCTGCGGCCATCGCCGGGCATTTTACTGACATTCGCAATTGGCACTTCCACTGAGCAGCTATCCTTGAAGAAGATTGAATGAAACCGTTTCGAGTACACAAAGGCCGGGTGGCGCCGCTCGATCGCCACAACGTGGACACGGACCAGATCATTCCCAAGCAATTTCTCAAGCGGATTGAGCGCACCGGTTTCGGCGAATTCCTATTTTATGATTGGCGACACACCCAGGATGGGAAAAGGGTTCCCGACTTCGTCCTTGACCAGCCGCGCTACCAAGCAGCAAGCATCCTGGTGGCGGGGAAGAATTTTGGCTGCGGCTCCTCGCGCGAGCATGCGGTGTGGGCACTGGCCGATTTTGGTTTTCACGTGGTCATCGCACCTTCGTTTGCCGATATTTTCGCCAACAACGGTCTTAAGAATGGCTTTCTCACAGTGGTTCTGCCCGAAAAACAAGTGTCGGAGATCATGAAAAGGTCGCAGGAGCAGAACGATTATCACCTCACCGTCGACCTCGAGCAGCAACGAGTGCACGACGAGCATGGGCTTTCCGGTACTTTTCAGATTGATGAGTTTTCGCGGCATTGTCTGCTCGAAGGGCTCGATGACATTGCATTGACGCTGCAGCACGAAGCGGACATCGCCGCCTACGAGGCGAAGCATCCTATGGCAGCCTATGCAGCGCATGAAGGTCAAAACCCGAAAGAAACGCGAGATCGTTGACATCACCGATGATGTCGAAGAGGTCCTCACCCAGTCGCACTCCGGCAAATCGGGAGTCTGCCATTTATCGGTGTTGCACACGACTGCGGCTCTGACCACCGCAGATCTTGACCCCGGCACCGATCTCGACATGCTGGAGGCGTTCGAGCACATGGTGCCCAAGCTGCATTACCGCCATCCGCACAATCCCGCGCACGTTCCTGATCACATCCTGTCTGCACTAATCGGCACCTCCATCGCACTGCCCATAGAGAGCGGAAAAATCCTGCTGGCATGGCAGCGTGTCGTTCTAGTGGAGTTGGATGGACCGCGTGAGCGGGAAATTGTGTTGAGTCTGACTCGGGAAAACTAGAATCCCTTCCAGAAAATAAGCGGCCTGTGTCTGGCATGTCTGCGTGCGTCTCGCGCCTTCTCCTTCGCGGGCGCCGAGTAAGCACCATTGTCGCGATGCGCATCATAAATCCCGCATGGAGGTCCAGATGACCAAGAACCGGGGCAAAAAACAGGGCATTTTTCGCGGGCATTCGCTCAGCTTCGCCGCAATTGCCATTCTTCTTCTGTGGATCGTCCTCTACAGCTTCTCCGACCCAAGTACCCATCTGGGCTCATTCTTTGGAAATGCTATTGCTGACTGGACCGGGGTTGTGGTGATGGTACTTGCTACCAAGCACATGTATGAGAAAGGCTCGGCGGAAAGCCGGCGTCCGCCCAAACCACTCTTAGGTCCTATAGCTGAGCGACTTCGAGATCACTCGCTCACGATTTTTCTCTTGCTGACGGGAATCGGTTGGGTGGCGCTTTTCCGTTCGATGAACTCCGAAGCGAAATGGGGCCAGGTGGTGGGTAATATTGTCTCCGAATGGACGCAGATTTTCGGTCTCGTACTTCTTACCAAGCGACTCGTTGAGCCTCATTCCAAGGAGAGCCCTCGCTGAGTTGTGATCACGCGGCACCCCCCATCACAAACTAATTGCATGGAGTACAATGGCGCGCTCGGCAGCGGATTCCGTTCTGATGGGGACTCAGTGGGGAAATTCATACTCGGGTTGATAATCGGTCTACTCGCTATACCCGTCGCTGTGTATTTCTATTTCGTCACCGGGATGGCGCCCGTAGCGACTTCGGCGCAAGCCATGCCATTTGAAAAAACCTTGGCCAAAAAAGCGCTGAATGCGCGAGTCGAAAAAGAAATGCCAAAAACCGTGCCCATCGCTGCCGACGAGGCCACCTACCTCGCCGGTGCCGATGTCTATCGTGAGAATTGCGCCGTCTGCCACGGGCTTCCTGGACAGCAGGAAACCAAGATCGCCCACGGCATGTTTCCCTTCCCACCACAGTTATTCAAAGGCAAGGGAGTGACCGATGATCCTGCGGGCGAGACATACTGGAAAGCCACCAACGGTATCCGACTGACCGGCATGCCGGCATTCAAAAGCACGCTTTCAGATACGCAGTTATGGCAGGTGAGCTTGCTGCTGGCGAATGCGGACAAGGTTCCGCAATCGGTAAAAGATAGGCTTGCGCGTCCGCTGAAGCCGCCGGAATGAATTGAGCTATCCCGATGCAACTCAAGTTTGATTGTGTTTTCTACTACGTCTCTGACCTGCAGACGGCTATCCGGTTCTATCGCGTCGTGCTGGGCATGCGTCTTCTTTCGCAGGACGCCGTAGCCCGTTTCGATGTCGGCGGTATCCTGTTCGAGGTTGTCCCCACACATGATAAGAGCAAGCTGCAGGGCCGTGGCAACGCTCGGTTCTGCCTGCTGGTCGACGACATGCGCCAGGCCCTGGCGGAATTGCATGCAAAGGGAATCGAGCCGACCCCGCCAGAGGTCAAAGATGGCGGAGTGCTTTCTTCGTTCAAAGACCCGGATGGCAACGAGATTTGCCTGTGGCAGTACTCGACGGGGAAGGCGAAAGCTTGACAGCCAAGTTATGCTGCCGCAGAATGCGCCGTCTTTGTAAGCCCGCTCGGAAACGGTGTACGATGCCTATCTCGGTTCGAGTTTCTGTTCCAGCAGTTTGCGCGTTCGTCCTGCTCGCTTCCGCCATGTGCGCCCAAGATCGTTCCCACGCGCGTTCGATGGTGATCACCCGCTACGGAATTGTGGCTACAAGTCACACGTTGGCTTCGGTGGCCGGGGCTCAGATCCTGGCGCGGGGAGGCTCCGCCGTCGACGCTGCCATCGCAGCGAATGCAGTGCTCGGTGTTACCGAGCCCATGATGAACGGAATGGGCGGCGATTTGTTCGCCATCTACTGGAACGCAGAGTCCAACAAGCTTTACGGCCTGAATGCCAGCGGCTGGGCGCCGCAAGGCCTGACGCCTGAGCACATAAGGGCGAGGGACGCGACTGCCATGCCGCTCATCGGAATTGATTCCGTTACGGTGCCCGGCGCGGTAGCCGGATGGAACGCGCTGCACGAGCGCTTCGGACATCTTTCTTGGAAGGATCTTTTTCCGCCCGCGATTTTCTACGCCGACCAGGGGTATCCGGTCCCGGAAATTATTTCTGGGTATTGGAAAGACGCGGCCCAAGCGTTCGCATACGATGCTGAAGGCCGCCGCGTGTATTTGCCCAATGGCAAGCCCCCCGTTGTAGGCGAAATTTTTCGCAACCCCGATCTCGCCAAAGCTCTCCGCCTGCTTGCGCAGAACGGCGCCAGGGATTTCTATCAAGGCGAGATAGCCAAGGCCATTTTGAGCACATCGCAAGCGCTCGGTGGAACCATGTCTCGCGATGATCTCGCCCAGTTTGCTCCCGAGTGGGTGGACCCCATTTCGACTACCTATCGTGATTGGACGATCTACGAACTCCCACCCAACGGCCAGGGGATGGCTGCGCTCGGGATGCTCAACATCATGGAGACTACCGCGGCATCGCCGGATGGGCCGCTCAGTGTTGCCGAGCTGCATAAGAAAATCGAAGCCATGAAGCTGGCCTATGCCGATCTCGGCCGCTACAACGCCGATCCCCGCTTCGCGAAAGTTCCGGTAAGGGGGCTGCTTTCGAAAGAATATGCCCGCGAGCGGGCCAAGCTTATTGATGGCAATCATGCGAATTGTGAGCTTCCCGCTGGCTCGCCGCCCATGAGCGACACTACTTACCTGTCGGTCATCGATCGTGACGGAAACATCGTGTCCTTAATCCAGAGTAACTACGAGGCTTTTGGTTCGGGCATAACGGTGCGGGGCATGGGATTTGTTCTGCAGGATCGCGGCGCGCTGTTTTCGCTTGATCCGTCTTCTCCCAACGTGCTCGCCCCGCGCAAGCGCCCTTTTCATACTATTATTCCCGCTTTCATGGAGCGCGCAGATCAGCACATCGGATTCGGCATCATGGGCGGGGCCAACCAGCCTCTCGCGCACGCGCAGTTCGTTTCCAACGTAGTCGATTACGGCATGAATATCCAGGCTGCGCTGGAGAATGCGCGTTTCACCGTGCACCCAGAGCGCGGCTGTAATATTCGGATCGAATCGCGCGTGAAGCCCGAAGTTCTGCAAAAACTTTCGTCCATGGGACACAAGTTCGAGGTCACGAAGGATTACTCAACCGCCATGGGCCGCGGTCAAGCTGTCATGAATGACACTAAAAGCAAAGTGCATTATGGCGGGTCGGACGCGCGCGCCGATGGGTCGGCCGAACCGGAGCCGCCGCCGGTGCAGTTCCAGGATAAACGCTGATCTATAATTCCCGTTCTTATGTTCCGTACGCGTAAACAATTTTCAGCTCCCCTGGCGATTTCCATCGTTCTGACGCTGGTCTCAGCTGTCCTCGCGCAGCCAACGCCAGCTCGTTTCTCGCAAACGAAGGCGCAAGCTACCCATTCAGTTTCCGTTTCGAAAGTTACGTATCATGGCTGGCCGAATTCTCTAGTGCTCAGCAATGGCCAGGTCGAAGCGCTGGTTGTTCCAGCGATCGGGCGAGTGATGCAATTCCACTTCGTGGGCGAGGGAAGCGTCTTTTTTGAAAATCGCGAGATGGACGGCAAGGCGCCTGATCCTGCCGCCAAGGATTGGGGGAACTTCGGTGGCGACAAAAGTTGGCCTTCTCCACAGGCAGACTGGGAGAAGGTGACCAAGCGCAGTTGGCCGCCACCAGTAGGCTTCGACTCCATGCCGGTTCAGGCAACGGTAAAGGGCAAAGCCGTCGAACTGGTTTCTGCGGTGGATCCCGCATACGGCATTCGCGAGCGGCGACGGATTGAGTTGGCTCGGCGCGAGCCGGTCATGACCATCACTACAACCTACGAAAAGGTGAGTGGCGACCCGGTCAAGGTGGGCGTGTGGGTGATCACCCAGATGGCGGAACCGCTGCGCGCGTTTATCGTGCTGCCGGCGAAGTCGCAATATCCCGATGGATACACCAAACTGATGGATGTTCGGCCGCGCGATTTGAAAGTGGAAGATGGGCTACTTTCTCTCACTCGGGACCAGAAGGATGCTACGAAAGTCGGAACCGACGGCGGCACTCTGCTCTGGATGAATGAGCAAGACGTGTTGCGCATTGATGCGCCGCGAGTCGCCGGCGCAGAGTATCCTGACCAGGGCAGCAGCGCTGAAATCTATACTAACCAGGATCCGCTGGCTTACATTGAGCTCGAAACTCTGGGGCCGCTGAGCACGATGAAGGTGGGCGATCACATGCAGCGGACCAACACCTACACGCTCCTGCGCCGTACCGAAAAAGATCCTGCGGCGGAGGCGAAGAAAATCCTCGGCCGTTGATGTGGCCTTTGTCCGCAGACTTCTCGCGGTAAAGAATCCACCTACGGGCCTACAGTGACCTGCAAGGGCGATGGCGTTTGCCGGCGCTGGCGATAGATTGCGTTCCGGGCAGGGACCTCCGCAACGGCATCCGCGTGCACTACGTAGGCTCCTTGCGGAAGAGTGGATCCGAAGGGAATTTCGAAGTCGGTGGTACCTGTTTTCAGCTCTGGGTGCTGGTAGCCCAGCACAAACGCTTTTCCAATTTCGTTAACCGCGACCACGATTACGGTCAGATCGAAATCGTCCTTCGTGCCGTTGCTGACTTTCACAGCCCCTTCAATTCGATTATCTTGCACGCGCGGAAACCGGCTCCACTCGAGCACGAGGGGCGCTACCACGCTGATTG
>QIAS01000061.1 GCA_003225615.1 Acidobacteriota bacterium
ATCTCGCGCTCGAAAATTTGAAGAAAGCCGAGTCCATGGTGCAGGACTCCATCGAAGTGCCCTACAACATTGCCGCGGTGTATCAGGCCCAGGGCCGCTACGATGAGGCAGCGCAGGTCTTACAAGATCTGTTGAAAAAGACCGAGAAGCCGGATACCGGCTACACCCAGGGAGAGCGCAACAACCGCGCCGTCTTCCTCGAGCGCCTGGGGACCACGCATCGCGATTCTGGTAATAACCAGTTAGCCATTGAGACCTTCCGCAAAATGCTGACGCTCGGGGATGAAAATGCCGTGCGCGGCTACCAGCAGATCATTGACACCTACCGCGAGGCCAAGCAATGGCAGCAGGCGACGGCGGTCGCCAAGGAAGCTGTCCAAAAACTCCCCAATGATCGCGGTCTGCGTATGGTGCTGGATGGCCAACTTGCAGACTCCGGCGAGGCAGACAAGGCCCTGAAGGATGTCCACTCCCTGTTGAAGGGCGCGCCTGAAGATCGCGAAGTGTACATCACGCTGGCGCAGATCAACACTCGCCTAAAGCGCTGGACTGATGCCGAAGAGGCTCTGAACAAAGCTGAGCAGCTTTCCAGCAAGCCCGACGACAAGGAATATGTTTACTTCCTGCGTGGCTCAAGCCTGGAACGCCAGAAAAAGTACGATCAGGCGGAAGAGCAGTTCCGCAAAGTGCTCGCCAATGATCCGCAGAATGCCATGACGCTGAACTATCTCGGCTATATGCTCGCCGATAGAGGCATCAAACTGGATGAGGCGGTGACCCTTATCAAGAAAGCGGTTGAACTCGATCCATCGAACGGCGCTTATCTGGATTCGCTCGGGTGGGCCTATTTCAAGCTCGGCAAGTTTGACCTGGCGGAAGAGAAACTGGTCAAAGCCGCGCAGCAACCCAACATGGGTTCAGACCCCACCGTGCAGGATCATCTGGGCGACCTCTACCAAAGGACCGGCCGGCTGAAACTGGCCGCAGCCCACTGGGAGCGCGCACTCGAAGAATGGAACAAGACAATCGCTGCCGAAGTTGATCAGAGCGACGTGAGTCGAGTCGCCAAGAAGCTTGAGTCTGCCAAGGTTAAGCTCGCCAGAGAAGAATCGAACAAGCAGTAGAAGAAATTGTTGATTGATAATTTCTGATTGTTGATTGGAAGAGGCAGCCGCGCCGCGAGTTTTTCAATCAACCCTCAACAATCAAAAATCAACAATGCTATCCTTTCTGCATGCTCGCCGATTACGCCGTGCGCGTGGAAGGTTCTCGCGGACGTCGCTTCCCCGAGCTTGCCCACGCCTATCGAAATGATTTCCAGCGAGACCGCGACCGCGTTATCCATGCCCGCGCGTTCCGCCGCCTTGAAGCAAAAACCCAGGTCTTCACTCGCCGTTATTCCGACCACTTTCGGAACCGCCTGACTCATACCATTGAAGTTGCCCAGATTTCCCGCACCATTGCCGCGCAACTTGGACTCAACGTGGACCTGGTGGAAGCTCTCGCCTTGATACACGACCTCGGACATCCCCCCTTCGGGCACGCTGGCGAGATCTCGCTCGACGCAGTCATGCGTCAGCACGGCTCTACGTTCGATCACAACCTCCACGCGCTGCGCATCGTCGAAGATTTTGAGATTCGATACGCCGCCTTCCGAGGTCTGAATCTGACTTTCGAAGTTCGCGAAGGCATCATCAAGCACTCGCGGGATTACCCGCCCGACCAATTTCCCGAGCTCGCCGAATATCTGCTTGAGCAGCGTCCGCCGATTGAAGCGCAACTCATCGATCTTACTGACGAAATCGCTTACGATACCGCTGACCTCGACGACGGCTATGAAGCCCGGCTGATCTCGCTCAAGGACATTCGTGCAGGAGTTCCAGTTTTTGAGCGGTTTTGCGCTGAAGTAGAGAAGCTCTATCCCCATGCAATCGAAAAGCTGAAATTCAACGAGGCGCTCAAGCGGGTGTTCGACCGGCTGGTCAGTGATCTGATTTGCAATACGCGATGTCAAATCGAAAAATCCGGAATCCGAACTCTGGAAGACGTGCGCAGCCATTCCAAGCGCCTGGCCGGTTTTGGTTCGTGTGCGGACGCAGAGCGCCGGGAGTTAAAACAGTTTTTATATAAGAATCTTTATTTTAGTTCTGCCCTCGAGCCGGAGAAGGAAGACGCCGAACGGGTCATCGGCGAACTTTTCGCGTTCTGGATGGATAATCCCGAGTCACTGCCGCAAAGCTATCAGGAGAAGGCGGCGCAGGAGCCGCTGCCCAGAGTGGTCTGCGACTACATCGCGGGCATGACCGACACTTACATTTACGAGCAGTACGATAAGTATCTGGTAGAAAAGCGTTAGAACGTCGCGGTGCTATCGTGTTCCCGTAACCAGCCCCATGTTGCCCTCCAAGGTTTCGCCGCCGGCGTGGCATGTTGTGCACTAAACATGCTGTAATCTTTGGTAATCTTTATGTAAGCAGTTCTGGACCCAGCGTGGCGGTGTAGCTCAGGTGGTTAGAGCGACGGTCTCATAATCCGTAGGTCGTTGGTTCGAGTCCAACCGCCGCCACCAGATTGAATCGGTCCAGCCCGGAGACATTGGTAACAGAATGTACCGGCTACATCGGTAACACTTTCGGGCTGAAGGGATTTCCCAGCGGTTCCAACACGCGCGTCTCCAGATCGAAATATCCCAAATCATAATCCATGGGTCCTCGCTCCGCTCGGGGCGGTTGTCGCGAGCTATGGAATTGTTGTGCGACGGCCCGCCCACCAACTCTGTCTTGACAACATTTTCCGGCACACGTAATCTTCGCGCACCAGGCCAAATCCGGTACCGGTAGTGCTTTTGCCGGGTCCTGAGAGCCGCTTCACTTCCCTTGTGGCTGATTGGGTTCCGGATTACCGCAAAGTCGGAATGTCGTTTCACCGGCAAACATAGGGAGTGACATATGTGCAGTGTGGTCCGTAAGCTTATGCTGGCTGGGCCAATGCTGTTGTTTGTATTCTCGCCTTATCCCCTGAGTTGGGGACAAACCAATCAAAAAACTTATGTGGCAGCCCGGGTCACACAGGTTGTGGATGAGACCCAGCTCTTTCGGTTGCACGGCAATACCCACCCGCTTGCCCGCCCGGAATTTGATATAGGTGGCGCTCCGGCCAGTCTCCCGATGCAACGCATGCTGCTCGTTCTAAGGCGCAGCCCGGAGCAGGAAAGCGCTCTCAGGAAGCTGCTCGATGAACAGCAGGACAAGTCCTCACCTAACTATCACAAGTGGCTCACTCCGGAAGATTTTGGCCTGCAGTTCGGGCCCGCTGACCAGGATGTTCAGGTCGTCTCCTCGTGGCTGCAGGCGCACGGGTTCCAAGTGACCAGAGTGGCTAAGGGCCGAGCGGTCATGGAATTTTCTGGAACAGCGGGCCAGGTGCAAGAGGCGTTTCACACTGCTATTCATAAATATGTGGTGAAAGGTCAAGAGCATTGGGCGAATGCGAGCGATCCGCAGATACCCGTGGCACTCACTCCGGTTGTGGCGGGCGTGCATACGTTGCACAATTTTTACAAGAAGCCGCAACTGATCCGGGTAGCCGAAACTATCAAGGCGAGATATCAGCCGGGGCCGCCGCCGAAAGTCACTTTCCCCGCACAACCGGGCCAACCTGCTTTGCACGCCCTGGCACCGGCCGATTATGCGACGATCTACAACTTCAATCCGCTTTATAACACCGGAGTAAATGGGGCGGGAACGACTATAGCTGTGGTCGCGCGCAGCGATCTCTATTTTGGGGGTGCAGATGTCTTTAACTTTCACGAGGTGTTTGGGGTGACCGGGATCGGTTCCTTGATCACCATCAACGACGGTCCTGATCCCGGTGATCTGGGCGGAGGTGAGGAGGCCGAGGCTACCCTGGACGCTACATGGTCGTCAGCGCTGGCCCCCGGCGCAAACATCGATTTCGTCGTCTCTGCGTCAACTGATACTACGGACGGGGTCGATCTTTCCGAACTTTACATTGTTGATAACAATCTCGCGAACGTGATGACCGAGAGCTTTGGCGAGTGCGAGCAGGACCTCGTGAGCTCGGGCGCGAGTTTGACAAGCATTAGTGCTTTGGCCGAACAAGCCGCAGCGCAAGGGATTACGTATCTGGTTGCATCGGGCGATTCGGGCGCCGCCGGATGTGACAACCCCAACGCCGAGGCAGTCGCGAGCGGAGGTTTGGCTGTCAGTGGGCTGGCCTCGACACCTTTCGCCGTTGCGGTCGGTGGAACAATGTTCAACGAACACGGAAGTGACAGCACGTATTGGAACTCCACAAACAATCAAAGCAATTTCGGATCAGCGAAATCGTACATCCCAGAGAATGTGTGGAACGAGAGTTGC
>QIAS01000067.1 GCA_003225615.1 Acidobacteriota bacterium
CCGAATTGCAGGAAATCGCTCACCGCGTTTTTTTGAATGGGGGCACGCTCTTGAAGATCGTCTCCCTCGCGCGCCGTAAGGCGGAGAGGCAGAAAGCCTTGCAGCGCGTCAAGGATGCCGTTGCGGAAATTCACGCCACGGGCGTGCAGGTCAAAGACCTCGATATCGGCCTGCTCGATTTTCCGTGTGTGGTCTCCGGAGAGATTGTCCTGCTCTGCTGGAAGCTGGGAGAAAACAAAATCACTCACTGGCACAGCACCACTGAAGGCTTCGCCGGCCGCAAACTCATTGACGAGCGAATCTCCAAGGCCGGAGACACGAAGTCGAATTAGTCTGCCGTTCGTTAGTGGCAGGAACTTGGCTGGAAAGATCGGGGAAACATCAAGTCAGCACTTTACGGCTTGCCGCCCGCATTCCACTTGGGAATAAAATTCGAATTCACCAACCATTCCACCGGGGTAATCAGCGATGCGATCGCGTTGGTCATATGCTGAAAATCGATATGGGCCAGATCATCGCTGGGCTGGTGATAATCCTTGTGCAGCCCGAAGCTTGAGACTGTCTGCGCGACCACTCCTTTCTTCGCCAGCACGTAATTGTCAGAACGGCGAAAGAACCCTTGCTCCAGATGCGGATCCTCGACCAGCTTCGCCCCATGTACTGCCAGTTGGGGGCCCAAGTTCGAGCGCTCCCATCCGCTGAGCCAAAGCGCGTCTTCCGCTATTTTGGGATCTGCGCGCCCAATCATTTCAAATTCAAGGTTTGCCACAATGTCATGTAAAGGTACGGGGGGGTGCTCTCTAAAATAGGTTGAGCCCAAGCCTCCGGTTTCCTCGCTGCCGAACAATGCAAAGATCACCGTCCGCCTCGGCTTGGGGCCCGAGCCAAGCACCCGCGCCAATTCGAGTACGGCGGCGGTGCCTGAAGCGTCGTCATCTGCCCCGTTATAAATATTGTCGCCATTCACCGGCGTTCCAATTCCGAGATGATCAAGGTGGGCGGTTAGTAGAATCACGTTTTTGCGCTGCGCGGGATCGTGTCCCGGCAAAATGCCCACGACGTTCCAGGTGTTACTACTCTGCGGCGATTCGGCATTACTTTCAAAATCCATCGTGGTGCCGTCCGGAACATCCTGCAGTGTTTTTTGGGCTTCATCGGCCAGCGACAGCAGGTTGTAGTTTTCTCCCAGGGCATTTTCCGGTTGGCCCTCCACCTGCACTGGCAATGTCGGCAGCTTCTTGGCAAGATCATGCCAGTGTTCCCGGCGATCGGCGGAAACCGGAATTAGAACTCCCGCCGCACCCTCCTCAAAGGCTGAGAGCGTAGCTTTATGCAGTTTGTCCTTGTTGGAGGAAACAAGGAAAACCACCATTCCGGGCTCGATCTTCACCTCTTCCGCGTCCACATTGATTTTCCGCAATGGTCCGGAAAATTTAGACTGCGTGAGATAAAGCGCCAAAATCTCCTGGCCGTGCGTCCAGGTGATAGCAGAACTGCCGTTGGTGAATTTCAATTGCGGCGGGGCACTCAGAGTGCGGCGCAGAATGGTGGCTCGCTGGAGGTAGCCGTCATCCTCGGCTGCCGGCTCAATTCCATAGGCGCGCAGTTCGGAAGCGATATAGGTTGCGGCCAGCAATTCGTCATGAGTGCCACTGCCGCGCCCGGCCAATGCGTCGCTGGCCAAGAATTCCATGTGCGCCCGGATACAACGGGCACAGACCTTCGCCGCAGATCGCGCCCTCTGAGGCGCTTCGGCCGCTCCGGCATGCCGCATAACGGGTGCAGCGGGAGTCTGGGCCGCCGCTACAAACTGCGAGGTAAGAATGAAGAAGAGAAGATAGAGAGATAAAGTGAAACGAGGATACGAAGTCGTGGGTTTTCTCATTGCTGACAGTTTGGCTCCGAAAACGGGCTTGGGCCGAGGTCCAATCAGAGTTGGATGCAGGTTTGGAATCGGATGGCACGAGTTGTGCGAACTTCCATGAGTCTGCGAAGATAGCGGGTTCGCCAAGTGACAATTTTCTCATTCCAGGGGCGTATCCATGAGGCAATCCTATGAACATTAAAAAAGTTGGCGTTCTCGGCTGTGGCTTGATGGGTTCCGGAATCGCTCAAGTCGCCGCCACGGCCGGCTTCGATGTCACTGCGCTCGAAGTGGAGCAGAAATTTCTCGACAAAGGATTCGCGGGCATTGAGAAATCTCTGGCCAAATTCGCCGAAAAAGGCACGCTGAAAGAGTCTCCCCAAGCCATTCGTGCCCGCCTGAAAGGCACCACCAAAAAAGAAGATCTTGCGGACTGCGACATTGTCATTGAGGCAATCATCGAAAATGTCGCAGAAAAGAAAAAAATGTTCGCCTCGCTCGAACCGGTGGTGAAAAAAGAGGCGATTTTCGCCTCGAATACCTCCTCGATTTCCATCACGGAGCTGCTTACTGCCACCAAGCGTCCTGAGCGCTTCGTCGGGCTGCACTTCTTTAATCCCGTTCCGCTCATGAAGTTGGTGGAAGTCGTGCGCACGATTGCTACTGCAAACGAAGTCTACGAGTCGGCTTACGAGTTTGCCAGGAAACTGGGCAAGGTTCCAGTCCGGGCCAGCGACAAAACTGGATTCATCGTGAATCGTCTGCTGGTGCCTTATATGCTGGACGCCATCCGCGCTTATGAAGAGGGCGTAGGCTCGATTGAAGACATCGACACATCGATGAAGCTCGGCTGCGGATATCCTATGGGGCCGTTCACGTTGCTCGATTTCGTTGGTCTGGACACTACCTACTACATCACGCATGTGATGTATGACGAGTTCAAGGAACGCCGCTTTGCCTCGCCGCCGTTACTGAAGCGGCTGGTAATGGCCGGCTGGTACGGGCGCAAGTCGGGCAAAGGTTTCTACGACTATACCGATCCTAATAACCCGGTAGCGAATAAGCTGTAGAATCATCGCGGCAGATTTCGGGAATTTGGCAGCACAACCTTGCAAGCAGGCCCATTTTCCGCCATGACAGTGCCAGCGAAGCGGTCCACTCTAGTCACCGGCGTCGTTCTGTTCCAGATCGTGGTGGCGCTCGGGCTTTTGGCTATCAGCGTATTCCTGGTGTGGCTGACAGGGACGCAGGAGACGCTCAAGGGCTCGGATGCCACTGAAGCCGTGGCCGGAATGAAAGTCGCGGCGGTGGTTGTGACGATTCCCGCAGTGGTTCTTCTGATCGCGGTTTTCGGCATGTGGAAGTGCCGGCCATGGGGTTGGTGGCTGGCTCTTGCGACTGGCCTGGCCATGGTCGGGATGCTTCTGTACAGCACGATGGATGAAGGATGGCGTTACATCGAGCGCGACGACATCATCGGCATGGCGATTTGCGTTATACCGCCGATCTTGCTGCTTTTGCCGAAGGTGCGAAAGTTTTATCGAACAGAATTGCGGGCGGCACCTGGACCGGACGGCTCCGACCCGAAACCGTTGACGGCTCGGAACTCGTAACAATTTGCATTTGAGTCGAAATCTATGAGCTACGAAAATATCCTGCTCGAAAAGAAAAACTCTATCGCCTACGTCACCATAAACCGGCCCAAAGTTCTGAACGCTCTCAATTCTGCGGTAATGGAAGAATTGCGGGCTGCGTTCCACGAGATCAAGAAGGACGCAAGCGTGCGGGTGGTGATTCTTAGCGGCGCGGGCGAAAAATCGTTCGTAGCGGGCGCGGATATAGCCGAACTCTCCAAGCATGACGCCGTGAAAGGCAAGGAATTCACTCATCGGGGCCAGTCGGTGCTCAACCTTATCGAGAACCTCGGTAAGCCTGTGATCGCCTGCATCAATGGCTTTGCCTTGGGCGGAGGGTGCGAACTTGCATTGGCCTGCACCATTCGCCTGGCAAGTGAGAATGCGAAGCTAGGGCAGCCGGAGGTGAAACTTGGCATCATTCCCGGATACGGTGGCTCGCAGCGGCTGCCCCGCCTGGTGGGGAAAGGCCTTGCCATGCAACTAGTGCTCTCTGGTGAAATGATCAGCGCCCAGGAGGCTTACCGCATCGGGCTGGTGAACGAAGTCACGGCACCAGCCGACCTGATTCCTCGCGCCGAAGCCATTGCCCAAAAGATCATCGCAAATGCGCCGCTGGCCGTTCAGTACGCCATGGAAGCGGTCAACAAAGGCATGGAGATGCCACTTGCCGAAGGCTTGTATTTGGAAGCAACTTTATTTGCGGTGTGCTGCACCACCGAGGATAAGAAAGAAGGCACAACGGCGTTCCTGGAGAAGCGGCAGGCGCAATTCAAAGGCAAATGAAAGCTGCCGGTAGAAACAAAATCTCATGCTCAAATCGCTGCACATCGGCCGCTATGTCAGCAAGCCAGAGGACCTGCGCAGCGTGGCAGGCTTTTTGGAAGCTATCGGATTTGAGCGCGTTCCAAGCGAAAGCGACCACTCTGTTATCTTTTCCGCGCCCATCGGCCTACTCAGCATTAACGCGCTCTCGCGGGAATATCCACGAGAGATGCTTAATCGCCTGCAGGACGTCAATCGGCTGATCGTCATCGAAGTGGCCAATCCCGACGTGGTTTTTGAAATCGCCCAGAAAAGAAAACTGAAGCTTCTGCTGGACAAGACGTCTCCCACGACCGGGGAGCGCAGCTTCTCCGTCGAATTGCCGGGTGAAATTATTGTGACGATTCATGGCAAGCCGCGAGAAGTGCCTGCCGGCTTCGAAGGCGCGCTGGCGGCCAAGGGAAAACGTTTTGCCATCGTCGTGGCCCGCTTTAATTCCTTTATTACTGAGCGCCTCCTCCAGGGTGCGCTCGATGGGCTGCGGCGCAGCGGTGCGAAACCCAAAGACGTTGATGTGGTGCGGGTTCCCGGGAGCTTCGAAATCCCATCTGCGGCCCGCGCTTTCGCCGACAGCAAACGTTACGATGCGGTTATTTGCCTCGGTTGTCTTCTGCGTGGAGACACGGCGCACTACGACGTAATTGTCAACGAAGTCACCCGCGGCATTGGCCAGTCTGCTCAGGAAAGCGGAGTGCCGCACGCATTCGGGGNNNCGACCGGGCTGGCCTGAAAATGGGCAACAAGGGGTTTGAAGCCGCACTGGCGGCAGTGGAGATGGCAAGTCTGAAGAAAGCTGTCACGCGTCGGCCTGCGGCTGTCAGCAAGGGCAGCCGGCGTTCGGCAACCGGCGCCCGGCCGAGCAAGCGCACCTCTCGCCGCAAGCGCAAATCCTGAATCCCGCGCTCGCAGGGTCCCAAACTTCTTGTAGACTGAAAAATCACCAGTTCAAGATCCTCGGCTCAAGGACTGTCGACACGCCAAGAACGGCGCTTCTCCATGGGGACTCGACGCAAATCCCGCGAACTCGCCTTGCAAATGCTGTTTCAGGCAGACATGGGACGACAGGATGCGGCGGATGTGCGGCGAACGTTTTGGGCAGAACGCAATGGTGTCACCGCCGATGTTCGCGGCTTCGCCGAAGACCTTTTCCGGGTAGCCACCGATCGGGCCGAGGAAATCGACAAGTTGATCGCACGCCACACCGAGCACTGGCGTATGGAGCGCATGGCGGCGGTGGACCGCAACATCATCCGCGGGTCGGTCGCAGAGTTTCTTGCTTACCCGTCAACTCCCAAAGCTGTAATCATCAATGAAGCCCTGGAAATTGCGCGCAAGTTTTCCAGCCCGGAGTCCGTGCAGTTCATCAACGGAGTTCTTGACAGCATCGCGAAGGAACTGGAGAAGCAAGCTTCAGGCTCCAGGCCCTAGCGGCCCCGCAGTCTAGTATCAGCAAGGCTTGAAGCTCGATGCCGGAAGCCCTGCCCTAGGGCTGAATAGCCAGCAGATCTGGCGTACAAACGAAGGAAACGTTATTGCAGAAATTGAAGTTGGGAGGAAAGGTGATTGTCTGGATATCGTTGTTGGTCGCGGTATTAAGCGCGTGCACAGTGCCATCGCTCTCGGCTACATAAAGCAAAGTGCCGTCCAACGTGAGGTCCCCATCCTCTACGGTGGCATTTCCGGTTAAACCAATCGCGGAAGCAGTACCGGCCACTATGTCGTAGACCAGCACAGATCCCAAGTTGCTGGCCAGAACGTAGGCCTTTGTGCCATCGCTTGCGACGAGAAGCTGGCGCTGATTGTCATTTATCGGCGTGAACTGTCCCTGCCCGAGATTCACCGTGGGTGCAACCGAGGTGGTGATGCTCGGCGGACACGCACTTGGGGTCGGGTTCGTCGAGATCACATCGATTCCGGGCGGGTCCAGCGCGAGCAGGCGCGTCCCATCGACCAGAGGACGAATCGCGAGCGGCGTCCCGGTGATGGGAGCGGAGTTTGCGATTGTGTCCGTGCACGTGGTCACGGCGGTTACCCCTGCTCCCGAACCCGAACCGCCGATCACATAGCCAAAGGCCCCTGAGGGCAGGAAAGTTACATCAGAAGCCGACGCGCCAAGCGTAACGGTAGCGAGTGGGCCCTGTGTCGAAAAAGCATACAATTTGCTGCCCGCCACAATGAAGGCCTTCAGGTTGTCCGGCGAGAAGGCAGCCGCGGTCGCTCCGGTTATCAGCAGGTCGACGGGATTACCCTGGTTGGTCTGATCGAAGATAAATACCTGGTTCGGGCTGGTGTCGGTATCGGAAACCACGGCCTTGTTTCCATTGGGGGAAACTGCCAGAACCTTGCCCGTAACTTTGCTGAACACCGAGATCGGATTGGTGCTTGTGCTCGCCACGTTAGCCACGGTGAGCACCATTAAGCCATTTTTGCTTCCCAGAAACGCAGTTTTCCCTTGCCGGTCGAACAATAGCGAGTTGGGCGTATTTGGCAGGGTGGCAGCACTCGCCACAGCGTTTGCAGGAACGGCAATCGAGACGATGGAACTGGTGCAGGCGAAGTGGGTTCCACATCCGGTGCTCGCAACCCATACCACCCCGCTGGGTGTTCCACTCGGGCTGACGGTCACGGAAATGGCGCTAGTCGGGTAGATGGGCTGCGACGGCACGAGCCCAGCATTACATGTGGGAGGAATGCAGGATGCGGTGATCGCGGAACCCCCTCCCTTTAGCGCAGTCACCGTTCCCCCAACATTTCCGCTCTGAGCCGCCGTGGCGACCAGGGGTTCGGAGGAGCTCCAGGTGAGAGTTGGCAATGTGGTGAGGGTGTTGCCGAGTGAATCCGTTACTGTCGCCGTAATGATTGCACTGCCAGATTTCGCGAAGTTGACGGAGGTGCCGGCACCTCCCGCGAGCTGCAGCGTGATCGAGCTCACGGGACAGGTCTGGAAATTCGCCGGGCTGCTTGCCACTCCTGCAACAGACGCGGAAATCTGTGTGATGCCGGGCTCGTTCGCCGTGGCCAGCACCTGGTTGGTCAGAAGTCCAGATGCGCTTGGGTTTAGTCTTGCAATCGTGGTGCTTGCCTGCGACCACGTGAACGGTCCAACCGTAGCCGTAACATCAATGCCTTGACTAAAGGCGGCGGCCTGATACTCGACGGTCTGATTCTGCGGTATGCCCACGCCGCCCGAAGTGGGATTGCATGTTATCGGTGGCACATTGAGCGGGGTCACGGAAATATGGTCGACGTGCGAGTGCACATAGACCGTCGCGGGAGGGCTGACCACTCCGGACGATGAAGCCGTTACCGTGGCGACGCCCGTAGGTCCCGGTGTACAGGTTATTGGGTTTACCAGCGAGTCCCAAGTCCCGGCGCAAGCCAGACCGCCATTCGAAATCGTCAATACCGCCGTGTTGCTAGAGCTGTAGGTCACCGATACGGCGATCGGCCTTTTGTTGAAGTCTTGTGCGGTAGCGGTGAACTGCTGCTGTTGTCCCATCTCAAGCGAAGAGCTTGCAGGAGTCACACTGATGGCTGCCGGTACAGTCGGTCCTGCCGGCCTGCTTTTGCTGCCGCCACAGCCGGCCAGCTCGGCAATCATGAGAAGTAGAAGCGCTAAGACTGCTAATGAGACAGGACAGCACTTACCCATGCACCCTCCCCGCGCTTGTGATCCCACAAGAGCGAGAGTTTGATGTTCCTGGAAAATTTCAAGTGTAGAGGCTCGCACGTTGTTTCAGCAAGTTGAGCCGCGGTATGCTCCTCAAGTGGTCGGATGCGGGGAGCAACCATTGACGATGTGCAAGACAAGTTGATATATTTAAAAGGTTCCGCGAGTTAATCTAGCTTGCCTGTAGGCGGTGGTCTTTTTGTGTCCGGTCGTCTGGGACCATGAGACCCCGAAGAATTTGCGGCTGAGCTTTGCAATATCAGTTCTGCTGGTCGAAGCAAAGGCGGCAGAACACCCTCGCTGAAACGTCCCGCGCTCACCTTCCGCCCCGCGGAGGGATATGCGGGGCAAGGGTTGACGAAACGGAGCATCTCCGTAATAGAGGCTTGGTGCCACCGTCGTACGCCTTAGTCTGAATCGGGAAACCAGAAATCTCTCTCCGGCAGTTGTGCGCGGCGAGAAGTATGGTTGGCAAAAGCTGCCGGCCAGCCCAGTGACTGGGAAGTTACAGCCAGCGCCGGAGTTATGAGTGCGCGTCGAATCGCGCCGGCGGGCAAATCCCGTCAGCGCGCCAAACCTGCGCAACGACCCTGTAGACGCGGCTTGCCGCAAGGTGCGGCTTAGAATTTTAAGGAGCAGCAAACAGTGCCAACATTCAATCAATTGGTTCGCGCCGGTCGAACCCGGCCGCGCTACAAAACGGCGAGTCCGGCCCTGCAAGCCTGTCCGCAAAAACGCGGCGTTTGCACACGCGTCTATACCCAGACACCCAAGAAGCCGAACTCCGCGCTGCGCAAGGTCGCGCGCGTGCGGCTGACCAACGGCATTGAAGTGACAACGTACATTCCTGGCGTCGGCCACAACCTGCAGGAGCACTCGATTGTGCTCATTCGCGGAGGCCGCGTGAAAGATCTGCCGGGCGTGCGTTATCACGTAATCCGCGGAACGCTGGATGCGGTCGGAGTCGCGAACCGCAAGCAGGGAAGATCGAAGTACGGAGCCAAGAGACCGAAATAAAGTTTCAAGGTTGCAAAGTTTCAAGGTTGTGGCCGGAATAGCCGGTCGTGAAACCTGTGAAACTTTGAAACTTGTACACGCAGGAGCTAAAAGTTAATGCCTCGTAAAGGACATATCGCGAAACGCACGGTGGAAGCCGATCCGGTGTACGGCTCGGACCTGGTGACCAAGTTCATCAACTCGATGATGTGGCAGGGCAAGAAATCAACTGCTGAAGGCATCTTCTATGACGCGCTCACCCGGCTGCAGCAGAAGGGCGGAGACGAGCCGTTGAAGCTGTTCAAGAAGGCCGTCGAGAACGTCAAGCCGTTGCTGGAAGTGAAGACCCGTCGCGTGGGCGGCGCCAACTACCAGGTGCCGGTGGAGGTGAATGCCGATCGGCGCACGTCTCTGGCGATCCGCTGGCTGATTACTTACTCGCGCGGCCGCGCAGAAAAAGGAATGATCGACAAGCTGAGCAACGAATTGCTCGACGCCGCCAATAACCGTGGCGCCGCGATCAAGAAGAAAGAAGACGTACACCGCATGGCCGAGGCCAACAAAGCCTTCGCGCATTATCGCTGGTAAGAAGATGCACAGATCCTTCGGCGGCTTAAGCCGTCTCAGGATGACAGACGTTTTGAGATTCAGAGCTAAAAGCTAAGAGCTAAAAGAAACTTTAGAGAAAGAAAGAAAGAAAGAAAGAAAGACCGTGCCCACATCGGAATCATGGCCCACATCGATGCCGGCAAGACCACTACGACGGAGCGCATCCTGTTCTATACAGGCCGCACGCACCGCATTGGAGAGGTCCATGAAGGCACGGCCACCATGGACTGGATGGAGCAGGAGCAGGAGCGGGGCATCACCATCACCTCCGCCGCTACCACCTGCATGTGGCGCGACATCATGATTAACATCATCGATACGCCGGGCCACGTTGACTTCACCGCCGAAGTCGAGCGCTCGCTGCGCGTGCTGGACGGCGCCTGCGCCGTATTCGACGCCGTGCACGGCGTTGAGCCGCAATCCGAAACCGTGTGGCGCCAGGCCGACAAGTACGAAGTGCCGCGAATTTGCTTCATCAATAAAATGGACAAGATGGGTGCCGATTTCGAGCACGCCATCGACACCATCCGCAAGCGCCTCAATGCCCGTCCCATCGCGATTCAGCTCCCCATAGGCCAGGAAGACAAATTCAAAGGCGTCATCGATCTGTTCCAGATGAAATCGATTATCTGGAAGGATGAGACGCTCGGCGCCGAATACGTCGTTGAGGAAATTCCCGAAGAGCTGAAGAAGAAAGCTAACGCCTTCCACAGTCAGATGGTCGAGACCATCGTCGAGAATGATGACGATCTTCTACACAAATACATGGAAGGCGAGACGATCTCGCCGGAAGAATTGAAAGCCTCTCTGCGCAAGAGCGTCATCGCCCTGAAGCTGTTCCCGGTAATTTGCGGCACGGCTTTTAAGAATAAAGGAGTCCAGCCGCTGCTCGATGCCGTGGTGGACTTTCTGCCCTCGCCCAAAGAGATTCCGCCGGTGAAGGGGACTGATCCGGAAAAGGGCACTCCCGTGGAACGCAAGGCCGACGACAAAGAACCTTTTTCAGCTCTGGCATTTAAGATTATGAGTGACCCATTCGTGGGTCAGTTAACGTTTATACGCATTTATTCCGGGCAGTTGAAGACGGGCGACTCTGTCTATGTAGTGAGCAAGCGACGCAATGAGCCTGCTCAAGATGCACGCCAACAAGCGCGAAGAGATCAGCGAAATTTATGCCGGCGACATCTGCGCCTGCGTTGGCCTGCGCAGCATCACAACCGGTGAAACGATTTGTGACGAGAAGCATCCCATCCTGCTCGAGTCGATCGAATTCCCTGCCCCGGTGATCGCAGTTGCAGTCGAGCCCAAGACCAAGGGCGACCAGGAAAAAATGGGTGTCGCTCTCTCCAAGCTCGCGCAGGAAGATCCCACGTTCAAAGTTCATACCGATCCAGATAGTGGGCAGACCATCATCAGCGGCATGGGCGAGTTGCACCTGGAGATCATTGTTGACCGCATGATGCGCGAGTTCTCGGTGGAAGCCAATGTCGGCAAACCGCAGGTGGCTTATCGCGAAACCATTCGCAAACACGCTGAAGCGGAAGGCAAGTACATTCGCCAGACCGGCGGCCGTGGCCAGTACGGCCATGTGAAGATTCGTCTTGAACCAAACGAGCCCGGTAAAGGCTATGAGTTTGTCAACGACATCGTGGGCGGGGTTGTGCCCAAGGAATACATCAAGCCGGTTGACCAGGGCATGCAGGAAGCCATGGAAGGCGGCGTCCTCGCCGGTTTCCCCATGGTCGACGTCAAGGCCACGCTCTACGACGGCAGCTACCACGAAGTCGACTCCAACGAAATGGCGTTTAAGATCGCCGGATCAATGGCGTTCAAGGATGCTGCCCGCAAGGCCAGCCCAGTGATTCTTGAGCCGGTTATGTCGGTAGAAGTCGTGGTGCCCGAGGATTTTGCGGGCGCGATCATGGGCGACCTGAGTTCGCGGCGGGGACGCATTGAAGGCATGGAGCACCGCGCCGGTTCGCAGGTGATCAAATCAATCGTGCCGAGCACCCAGGGCCGCGCCACGTACTCGATGCACTTTGCGCGTTATGAAGAAGCGCCGCGCTCAGTGTCGGAAGAGATCATTGCGCGAATGCAGGGCAAGGCAACAACAAGATAGCTACATCGCGGGCAGCAATGCCCGCTCCACACGAGCAAGACTGACGGAGCAAGGAAATGGCGAAAGAGAAATTTGAACGCAATAAGCCGCACGTGAACGTGGGCACGATTGGTCACATTGACCACGGCAAGACCACGCTGACGGCGGCCATCACCAAGGTATTGCAGAAGCACAACCCGAAGATCCAGTTCCGGTCTTTTGATTCGATCGACAACGCGCCCGAAGAGAAAGCGCGCGGTATCACCATCGCGACGGCGCATGTGGAGTACGAGACCGACAAACGGCACTACGCGCACGTGGACTGCCCGGGCCACGCCGACTACATCAAGAACATGATTACGGGCGCGGCGCAGATGGATGGCGCGATCTTAGTCGTGGCGGCGACCGATGGTCCCATGCCGCAGACGCGCGAGCACGTGCTCTTGGCACGCCAGGTCGGTGTGCCCTATATCGTCGTGTTTCTGAACAAGTGCGATGCGGTCGATGATCCGGAACTGCTCGACCTGGTTGAACTGGAAGTGCGCGAGTTGCTGAAGGGCTACCAGTTCCCCGGCGACAAGGTGCCGGTGATCCGCGGATCGGCTCTGGGCGCGCTGAATGGCGAGGCCAAGTGGGAAAAGTCGATTGACGAGCTGATGTCGGCAGTCGACGAGTACGTGCCGGTGCCGCCGCGCGAGACCGACAAGCCGTTCCTGATGCCGATTGAAGATATCTTCTCGATCTCGGGTCGCGGCACGGTGGTCACGGGCAGAATCGAGCGCGGCAAGGTGAAGGTGGGCGAGGAAGTAGAGATTGTCGGCTTCCGCGAGACCCGCAAGACGGTGGTGACCGGCGTCGAAATGTTCAAGAAGCAATTGGACGAGGGCATGGCGGGCGACAACGCCGGACTCTTGCTGCGCGGCATCGGCAAAGAGGAAGTGGAGCGCGGCATGGTGCTGGCCAAGGGCGGCTCGATCACGCCCCATACCAAGTTCAAGGGCGAAGTCTACATTCTGACCAAGGAAGAAGGCGGGCGGCATACGCCGTTCTTCAAGGGATACCGTCCGCAGTTTTATCTCCGAACGACGGACGTGACGGGCGTGGCGGAATTGCCCTCGGGCACGGAGATGGTGATGCCGGGCGACAACGTGCAGTTGGTAATCGAGCTGATCACGCCGGTGGCCATGGAAAAGGGCTTGCGCTTCGCCATTCGCGAAGGCGGGCATACTGTGGGTGCGGGCACGATCAGCGAGATTGTGCAGTAGAACCGAAGGCAGAGGTAAGAAGTCAGAATTCAGAAGTTAGAGGAACCGCAGTTACAAGGTAGGTGGCCAGAGATCCCTCGCTATGCTCGGGATTTCGGCACGCGGCTCGGACGCCGCGTGAACGCCTCAAGTTCTTTCCTCCCGGAGTGCCGGGAGGGGATAGAGAGAGCCAAACGTGATTGGAAACGAAAAAATTCGCATCCGTCTGAAGGCGTATGACTACCGCATATTAGACCAGTCCACGACCGAGATCGTTGAGACGGCGAAGCGCACCGGTGCGCGCCTGGCAGGCCCGATTCCATTGCCTACGATGAAGAACAAGTACTGCGTACTTCGTTCCCCCCACGTAGACAAGAAGTCGCGCGAGCAATTCGAGATTCGGACGCACAAGCGCCTGCTCGATATTCTTGATCCGACTTCTCAGACGGTGGACGCGCTGATGAAGCTCGATCTCCCGGCCGGGGTGGACGTCGAGATTAAGGCGTTTGGCAAGGAACACAAGTAGGCTCTGGGCTCTAGGCTCTTGGTTATGGCTCCAGGAAGGCGAGCGCTCCAAGCTGCGACGAATTACTAGGACCTAGCCCCGAAAGGGGCGGAACAATTTAGCCCAGGGCGTAAGCCCTGGGTCGGCAAAGAAAGATGAGTCAGTCCCTTCAGGGACGGCACAAAGTAGCGAGGGCGTGAGCCCGAGCGCTCCCCAGCCAATAGCTACAAGCCACGCTGGGCACGGAGAAGGAAATGGCAAAGATAGCTGGAATATTAGGGAAAAAAGTTGGCATGACCCAGTTGTTCGACACCAAGGGCGACGTGCGCCCGGCGACTGTGCTGCAGGCCGGTCCCTGCGTCATCACGCAACATAAGAGCAACACGAAAGATGGCTACGACTCCGCCCAGATTGGCTTGGTTGAGTTCGTGAAGGAATCCCGCGTTACCAAGCCCATGCGCGGACATTTTGCCAAACACAATCTTCCTCCCATGAAGTTCCTGCGCGAGGTTCCCATTGAAGTGGAAGAGAAAGCCGAGGCCGATGGCGCCATAAAGGTTGGCGCGCGCGTGCTGGTGGACATTTTCGAAGGCGAGAGATTCGTTGACATACTCGGCATCAGCAAAGGCCGTGGCTTCGCGGGCGTAGTGAAGCGTCATCACTTCGGAGGCGGTCCCAAGTCGCACGGCTCCATGTTCCAGATTACCGGCTCGATCGGCTCCTCCGCTTTCCCCTCGCGCGTGTTCAAGGGAATGCGTATGTCGGGGCACATGGGAAATGCCAGAGTCACGATGCGCAACTTGCGAGTGCTTGGCGTGGATAAGGAAGAGAATCTTCTGGTAGTAGAAGGCAGCGTTCCCGGGCCGAATGGCGGATACCTGGTCATTACCAAGGCCAAGAAGCCGCCCAGAGAGCGTCGCGGATTCGCCGGTGCGGCCACGGTTGACCCATTGAAGGCAGCCAAGCGCGCCGCCAAGAAGGCATAGAAGAGAACGTTATGGCAAATATCGACATTCACGATCTGAGCGGAGCCAAGGTAGGGGTCTTCGAACTCGCCGACGAGATCTTCGGCGCGGTCAACGAGGACCTGCTCTGGGAAGCGATCACGCACTATCGCGCTGCCCAGCGTGCCGGCACTCACGCCACAAAAAATAAGAAGCTGGTCTCGGGCTCGGGAAAGAAGCTCTGGAAGCAAAAGGGTACCGGGCGCGCCCGTGTGGGATCCATTCGCTCGCCGCTGTGGCGTCATGGCGGCACGGTGCACGGTCCGCAGCCGCGTTCCTACGATTACGCTTTCCCGCGCAAGAAGCTGCTGGGAGCGTTGCGCTCGGCACTCGCGGCGAAATTCGCGGACGGCAAGCTGATCATCGTCAAAGCTTTTGACGTGAAGGAACCAAAAACCAGCCAGTTCCGCGAAGCTCTGGACGCGTTAAAAGTCGACGGCACGGCGGTTCTGGTGGAAGAGCCGAAGCATGAGAACCGCAATCTCGAGCTCAGCTCCCGCAATATCGAAGGAATTGAATTGGTCCGCGGTAATGAGGTTCATCCCTATCACCTGCTGCGCTACGACCGGGCCATCTTTTCGCGGCCGGCTATTGAAAAGCTGCAGGTGTCGTTGAAGGACTCGATATCGAAGCGCCAGCGGCGGGCAGCCGAAGGCGAGGGCGAAAAGAAGACCGCCAAGGCTCCGCGGCGTCGCGCGCGGCGTGAAAAAGCGGCGGAGGTGGCGTAATGAAATCCGCTTATCAGATTATTCGCCGGCCAGTAATCACGGAGAAAGGCCTGGCCATCAAGGAAAACCAGAACACGTTGGTCTTCCAGGTAGCCAGCAAGGCGACGAAAACAGAAATCAAGGAAGCAGTACAGTCGATCTTCAAAGTGAAGGTCAGGTCGGTGCGTACGGCTAACTATCCCGGCAAGGAACGGCGCCGCGGACGTTTCGCTGGCTACCGTCCCGATTGGAAGAAGGCTTTCGTGCGCCTGAGGGCCGGCGAGAAGATGCCGGAGTACGCACAGAACTTGTAACGAAAGCTGTCAGCTATCCATCGGCAAGCTGGTGGTTGAATAGAAAGAAGCTGAGAGCTGAAAGCTAAGAGCTGAGAGTAATTATGGCAATCAAGACTTACAGACCAACAACCCAGACGCTGCGATTCCAGACTACGCTGGTCAACGACGACCTGACGACAAGCAAGCCGTTCAAGCCGTTGACCGAGCCTAAGAAGCGCACCGGCGGCCGGCGCAACTCGGGCGATATCACCAGCTGGTTTCGCGGCGGCGGCAACAAGCGCAAACTGCGCCTGATTGATTTCAAGCGCGACAAGGTCGGCATCCCGGCCACAGTGGTTTCGATTGAATACGATCCCAACCGCTCCGCGCGAATCGCTCTGCTGAGCTACGCTGATGGCGAGAAGCGATATATCGTCCAGCCTGATGGACTCAAAGTGGGCCAGAAGGTGCTCAGCGGTCCGGAAGCCGACATTCTGGTAGGCAATGCATTGCCGTTGCGGAATATTCCGCCGGGCACGACCATTCATAATCTGGAACTGCGCCCCGGAAAAGGCGCCCAGATGGTGCGTTCGGCCGGAGGCTCCGCGCAGTTGGTCGCCAAAGAAGGTGACTATGCGCTGGTGAAACTGCCCTCGGGCGAGACGCGCAAGGTTCTTCTTGATTGCATGGCAACGATCGGTCAGGTTGGCAACACCGATCACGAAAATATCGCTATCGGCAAAGCAGGACGCATGCGCTGGTTAGGACGTCGCCCGCATAATCGCGGCGTCTCGATGAACCCGGTCGATCACCCGCACGGAGGAGGAGAGGGCAAAACTTCCGGCGGCCGTCATCCAGTAACCCCGTGGGGCCAGCCCACTCGCGGCTACAAAACGCGGAACAACAAGCGCACCGATGCCTTTATTGTGGGCCGGCGTAAGAAGGGATAAGGCCGCAGCTAGTAGCTGGTAGTTAGTAGCTAAGGACAAGATTAGGAGCGTAGCTCCTGGGAAAACAAGCTGGAAGCTGGAAGCGCACGACAGAGCTAACAGCTAAGAGCTAGAAGCTAAGAGCAAATTTTTATGGCACGTTCAACCAAGAAAGGCCCGTTCATCGACACTTACCTCCAGACGAGGATCGAGGCGATGAACGCTCGCAACGAAAAGAAGGTACTGCGTACCTGGTCGCGGCGCTCCACCATCATTCCTGAAATGGTGGGGCACACCATCGCAGTGCACAACGGTAAGAAGTTTATCCCGGTATACATCACCGAGAACATGGTCGGGCACAAGCTTGGCGAGTTCAGCTTCACGCGCCAGTTCAAGGGCCATTCCATGAGAGCGGCAACCGAAGTGGCAGCCAGGCCCGCCGGAGTGCCAGGCGGTCCGGGAGCGATTGTTCCCAGCGCGGGCTCAACCCCAGCGCCCGGAACGCCGCCGCCGGCGCCGAAGTCATAAGGAGACGCTATGGAATTTCGAGCTGAAGCCCGTTACATGCGCGTCTCGCCGCAGAAAGCCCGGCTGGTGCTGGACCTGATCAAAGGCCGCCGCGCCGAAGAAGCGCGCAACACGCTGGCTTTCACCAAGAAGCGCGTTGCCGCCACGATCGGCAAGCTGCTGCAGTCGGCGCTCGATAACGCGAATTACCTGAGCACGGAAAAAAATATTGATGTGGATGTCGACAACTTGTACGTGAAGCGCGCGGTGGCCAATGACGGTCCTCGCATGAAGCGAATCCGTCCCGCCCCGATGGGTCGCGCATATCGCTACGTGCGTCGCATCGCCCACATCGAACTCGTGCTGGCCGAGCGCAACAAGGACGGGCAATCGGCGTCCAAGGTGGTTGGAGAAGAAGGTGTGGCAGCGAAGGTGCCCGCCAGAACCAAAGCTAAGGCACGGGCGAAGAAAGCAGCGGCTGGCAAGAACAAGAAGAAAATGGCCGGGGCAAGGAAGTAGCCGGTCAACGATTTAGATTGGAGAAATATGGGACAAAAAGTTCATCCATATGGTTTTCGCCTTGGCTACACCAAGCCCTGGAAGTCGCGCTGGTTTGCCGAGCGTGATTACGACAAGCAGTTGCTCGAAGACGTCAAGCTGAAGAATGAGCTGAAAGACAAGCTCAAGTCCGCAGGCGTCAGCTCGATCGAGGTGGAGCGTCCCGGCAACAAGCTGCGCGTCATCATCAAGACCGCGCGGCCCGGCATCATCATCGGCCGCAAAGGGGCTGAGATCGACAAGCTCAAACAGGAATTGCAAAAGCGCATGGGCGGACGCGATGTCTTTATCGACATCCAGGAAGTGCATAAGCCCGAGCTCGATGCCCAGCTTGTTTCCGAATCAATCGCGCTGCAGCTGGAAAAACGAGTCGGCTTCCGCCGCGCTATGCGCAAGGCAGTAGACTCCGCGCTGCGCTTCGGGTGCAAAGGAATCAAGGTTCGGGTCAGCGGCCGGCTGAACGGAAACGAAATCGCGCGCTCGGAGTGGTATCTGCAGGGGCGCTTGCCGTTGCATACGCTACGCGCCGATATCGAGTACGGCTTTTCCGAGGCCAAAACCACGTACGGCGTCATTGGCGTGAAATGCTGGATCTACCGGGGAGAAATTCTCCCGCAGAAAAAGCGCGAGCAGCAGCCAGCCGCCGTGCCGACTGGAGCATTTTGAAATTTGTTATAGAGACGTTCGTCGCGTCTCGCTGAGAGCTGATAGCTGATAGCAAAGAGCTGACTTATGTTGATGCCTAAGAAAGTGAAGTACCGCAAGCAGCAGCGCGGCCGCATGACCGGGAAAGCCTGGCGTGGGTCCGAACTGGCTTTCGGGGATTACGGTTTGAAAGTGCTCGAGCCGGGTTGGATCACCGACCGGCAAATCGAAGCCAGCCGGGTGGCTATGACCCGCTTCATCAAGCGAGGTGGCAAAATCTGGCTGCGGCTTTTTCCCGACAAGCCGGTAACCAAGAAGCCAGCCGAAACCCGTATGGGAAAAGGCAAAGGGGCGCCGGATCATTGGGTCGCGGTAGTCCGGCCGGGCAAGATCCTGTTTGAAATGGAAGGCGTCACCCTGACCGACGCCGCCGAAGCCATGCGCCTGGCATCGCACAAGCTGCCATTACGCACGGCATTCGTGAAACGCGAGACGGCACACTAGAAATTTTATTAAGAGTGAGAACCGGAACTGCATTATGAAATCGGAAAAAGTACGTAACCTGACCGACACTGAGCTTCGCCACCAGGAGCGCGATCTGGCCGACCAGCTCTTCAAGCTGAAGTTCCAGCTCAACATGGGACAGACGGAGAGCCTGAAGAAAATTCGCGGCCTGCGCAAAGATATAGCCCGTGTGAAGACCATCATGCGCGAGCAGGAATTGGGCGCCGCTCGCAGGGAGAAAAAATAATCATGCCCGACAATGCAACCACCCAGGGGCAGGAAGTTCAAGGACGCCGCAAAGAAGTGGTCGGAGAAGTCGTCTCTAACCGCATGAACAAGACTATTGTTGTCGAGGTCACCCGCAAGAAGTCGCATCCGCTGTACCGGCGAGTCATTTCGACAGGCAAGAAGTTCTACGCTCACGACGAAAAGAATGAAGCGCACATTGGAGACGTTGTGCGGCTGGAAGAAACGCGGCCTCTGTCAAAGCTGAAGCGCTGGCGCCTCAAAGAGATCATTCGCAAGACAACGCTGCTGCCGGAAGCTGTGACCGGTGTGGAAGAGAGCGGAACCCGCTGATTGGCTCAGCCACTCGCGAGGGAGACTGACACTATGACTGTGATGATGAGGAGCATGATCGAGGTCGCCGACAACTCCGGCGCCCGCAAGCTGCAGATGATCCTGCCGCTCGGCGGCGCAACCGGTCTGCGCGCCGGCCTGGGCGATGTAGTCACTGCCAGTGTGAAAGAAGCCGCGCCCGATGGCCAGGTCCAAAAAGGCAAAGTGGTGAAGGCGGTCATTGTGCGCACCCGGAAAGAACACCGCCGCCGAGATGGTACGTATATTCGGTTCGATCAGAATGCAGCGGTCCTGATCAATGAAGCGGGAGAGCCGGTAGGAACCCGCGTCTTCGGCCCGGTAGCCCGCGAGTTGCGGGAGAAGAAATTTCTGAAGATTGTTTCGCTGGCGCCAGAGGTGCTGTAGGCATTCGAAATTAACTTTGAGACTTTGGAATCGATATGGGAACAGCTACAACAACGATACACAAGCGAGTCGACATTCGCCGCAATGACACGGTGAAGGTAATCACCGGTCGTGACAAGGGCAAGGAAGGCCGCGTCCTGCGCGTGTTTCCCGACGAAGGCAAGGTGCTCGTCGAACACGCCATGATGGTGAAGAAACACGTGCGGCCTAACCCGCAACGTAACATCCAGGGCGGAATCGCTGAGCAGGAAAGTCGCATCGCGATCTCAAACGTGCAGTTGGTATGCCCGACCTGCGGCCCGGTTCGCATCGGCCACGAAGTCCGCGGAGAACGCAAAGTCCGAGTCTGTAAGAAGTGCGGAACGACACTGGATAAATAAATGGACTGAGACAGCCGCGTTGGCCGTCTCGCGAGCAAAGCAAGTACTCACGAACCGGTATACAAAATCCGAAACCGTGAGAAAGAGTAAAAGCAATGGCAAAAGAAAAGAAAGACAAGAAAAGCGAAAAACGCGAAGAACCGAAAGCCCCCGAGCAGGCACGGCACAGCGCAAAAGAGACGCCGCGCCTCCGCACGCGCTTTGACAAGGAAGTCGCCCCGGCCATGATGAAAGAATTTGAAGTGAAGAATCCCATGGCGGTACCGCGGCTGCACAAAATTGTGGTCAACATGGGCGTGGGCGAAGCAACGCAGAACGCGAAGATCCTTGATCCCGCGGTCAATGAGCTCACGCAGATCACCGGCCAAAAGCCGGTAGTCACTCGCGCCAAGAAATCCATCGCCGCCTTCAAAGTGCGCGAAGGAATGCCAATAGGGGCGATGGTCACGCTGCGCGGAGACCGCATGTACGAGTTCTTCGATCGCCTTGTGAATATCGTGCTGCCGCGGGTGCGCGATTTTCGCGGTGTTTCGACGAAATCATTCGATGGCCGCGGTAACTACACCCTTGGCTTGCACGACCAGCTGATTTTTCCGGAGATTGACTACGCCAAGGTAGACAAGCTGAAAGGAATGAATGTGACCATTGTGACCACCGCTCGCAGTGACGATCAGGCACGGACCCTGCTCCGCCACCTGGGCATGCCGTTCCGGACATGAGGAAGGTTTGACATTTTCAGAGTTTCAAATTTTTGAAATTCGAGTAGGGAGCTAATTTGACGACTGCAAAACGAGTTAAGGACGCAAATATCGAGAAGAAGTTCGAGGCGGCGCGCGCAGAGAAGCAGGCGAGGCCTAAGTTCTCTACTCGCCGGCACAATCGCTGCAAAATTTGCGGAAGGCCGCGAGCTTATCTGCGCAAATTCGGAATCTGCCGCTTGTGTTTCCGCGGTCTCGCTCTGCGCGGCGAGATTCCAGGAGTTTCCAAGTCGTCCTGGTAAGGACGTAGTAGAGACGCTTGCGCGTCTCCAGGGGGTTCAGCCCCGAGTTCGCAGGCAAGACCCGCGCAGCCAGTAGGCGCGGTGAAACGACGTCGCCGCAGGTTCTTCGGCCACAGAAGGCAACCGGCCGAAGCAAACGGGCGACCTGAGGAGAAGCAAAACAATGAGGTTGACCGATCCGGTCGCAGACATGCTGGCGCGCATTCGCAATGCGATTAGCGCCCGCCATCAGAAGGTGGATATTCCCGCTTCCAAGCTGAAGCTGGAGATCGCGCGCATTTTGAAAGAGGAAGGCTACATCGCCAACTTCAAGGCCACCGAAGAAGAAGGCCACAAGGTGGTTCGCGTGTACCTGAAATACGGCAACAATAATGAAGCCGCGATTTCTAACGTTGCCCGTGTCTCTCGCCCCGGCTGCCGTGTCTACGTGCGCCGCAGCGAGATTCCTCGTGTCCTCGGAGGACTCGGCATCAACATCCTGACCACGCCGCGCGGCGTGATGACCGGACGACAGGCCCGCAAACAAGGCGTAGGCGGAGAAGTACTCTGCGAGATCTGGTAGTTGAAAAGGTAGCGAGTAGCTAGTCGCTGGATAGTTAGTAGCTAGCTAAAAGCCAAGAGCAAAGAGCAGAATTTATGTCACGAATTGGAAGAAAGCCCATCGCGCTCCCTAAGGGAGTAACGGTAAAAATCGAAGGCAACACGGTTGCTGTGCAAGGGCCCAAGGGCAAGCTGGAGACTGCGCTGCCCCGCGGAATTCGCATGGAGCAACAGGACGGCCACCTGGTCGCGATCCGCGAAAATGATTCACAGTCGGCGGTCCACGGTTTGGCTCGCGCCCTGGTCAATAACGCCGTCGAAGGCGTCACCAAGGGCTGGACGCGGGACCTGGAAATCGTCGGTATCGGTTACCGGGCGGAGCTGAAGGGCAAGGGCACAGTGGTTTTCAGCCTCGGATACTCGCATCCGATCGAATATCCGCTGCCTTCGGGCGTTGATGTGACGGTTGACCCGAAGCAGACGAAATTGACAGTCAGCGGAATCGACCGCCAGAAAGTGGGCCAGGTAGCCGCCGAAATGCGCTCCTTGCGTCCGCCTGACCCGTACAAGAACAAAGGGGTCCGTTACGCCGGAGAACGATTGAAGAAGAAAGTCGGCAAGACCGGAGCAAAATAACCAGGAACAAAGCAATGCTGAACAGACAAGGAAAAAACGCTACCCGCCAGCGCATACACGATCGCATTCGCAAAAAGGTTCTCGGCACGTCCGCGCGCCCGCGTCTCAACGTGTATCGTTCGCTGAATCACATTTACGTTCAGTTGATTGACGACTTGCAAGGCGTGACTCTGGTCTCGGCCAGCACCGCGGAAGGCAAGAAATCCGAGCGCGCCAGCGGAGGCAACCTCGCCGCGTCGAAAAACATAGGCAAAGCCATCGCAGAGCGCGCCAAAGCCAAGGGAATTACCAAGGTGGTCTTCGATCGCGGAGGCTACCTCTACCACGGCCGGATCAAAGCTCTGGCCGATGCCGCCCGCGAAGGCGGTCTGCAGTTCTAGAGGAATTGGAAAAAAGATGCCAATTGTCACAAAGAAGCTCGATGCGGGACAGTACCAACTGAAAGATCAGGTCGTCGCCATCAACCGCGTAACCAAGGTGGTGAAAGGCGGAAAGAACCTGTCCTTTGCCGCGCTGGTCGTAGTCGGTGACCCAACCGCTGCCGTGGTCGGCTTCGGTTCCGGGAAGGCCAAGGAAGTGCCGCAGGCCATCCGCAAAGGAATCGAATCTGCCAAGAAGAATTTATTCCGGGTCAACCTCACCCAGACCACTATTCCTCATGCCGTGCTTGGCCGCTACGGATCAGGCATGGTATTGCTCAAACCTGCTCCAGAGGGCACGGGAGTGATTGCGGGCGGGGCGGTGCGGGCGGTAATGACGTCGGCCGGAATTCAAAACGTTCTGACCAAGTCCATCGGCACTACCAATCCGCATAATGTCATTAAGGCGACGTTTGACGCATTGAAGAAACTGAAGAGGAAAGCTGACGTGGCGGCGCTTCGCGGCAAGCAAGAGGCAGAGATTTAGGGGGCATCACGCAAATTGGGCCTCTGGGGACTGATTTAAGGAACTGCAATCATGGCGAAAACATCGAATAAAGACAGCGGCGGCAAGCTGCATTTAAAGTGGGTGCGCTCCGCCATATGCACTCCGGTAAAACACAAGCTGGTGATTAAAGGGCTGGGCTTCACCCGGCTGAACCAGGTAATCGAGCGCCCGGACACCCCCTCAATTCGCGGGATGGTGGCCAAGGTGCCGCACCTGGTCGAAATCGTCCAGCAATAACTAAGGTTTCAAAGTTTCACAAGTTTCAGGGTTGGAACTGTTATGAACTTATCTAATATTCGCGCACCGAAAAAATCTTCCGAGAAGCGCAAGCGCGTGGGGCGCGGCATGGGCTCGGGCATGGGAAAAACTTCTACCCGCGGCCACAAGGGCCAGCGCTCGCGGAGCGGTTCGCGCATGATGCGTGGCTTTGAAGGCGGCCAGATGCCTCTGCATCGCCGCATGCCCAAGCGCGGCTTTACCAACATCTTCCGCAAGGAATTTACGGTGGTGAACCTGGAAAAGCTGGCCGCACTGGGAGAGGACATCATCACTCCAGACGTCCTGCGCAAAGCGGGCGTCATCAAGTCCAAGCACCTGGTCAAGATCCTGGGAGATGGCGAACTGACCGCCGCCATCACCGTGCACGCGCACAAATTCTCCAAGTCCGCGCAGGACAAAATCACCAAAGCCGGCGGCAAGTTTGAGGTCTTGCAGTAATGCTTGAGAAACTGGCCAATATTTTCCGTATCCCCGACCTGCGGAAGCGGATTCTCTTTACCCTTGGCTTGCTCGCGGTCTATCGGCTCGGCGGTCACATCCCCACGCCAGGAATCAATGCTGATAAGTTGCAGCAGTTCTTCGAGCAGAACCGGGGCTCGTTCCTGGGCTTCGTAGATCTGTTCTCCGGAGGGCAACTCCGGCGCCTCACGATTTTCGCGCTGGGCATCATGCCGTACATCACGGCGTCCATTATTCTGCAATTGCTGACGGTAGTGTATGAGCCGTTGGCCAAACTGCAGAAGGAAGGCGAACTCGGCCGCAAGAAAATTACCCAGTGGACCCGTTATCTGACGGTGATCCTGAGCGCCATTCAGTCGCTCGGTATCGCGATCAGCCTGCAAAAGGGCGGAGACTTCGTTGTCAACCCTGGACCCTCTTTCACGTTGATGACCATGCTGACCCTGACCACGGGTAGCGCTTTCATTATGTGGCTGGGCGAGCAAATCACGGAACGGGGTGTCGGAAACGGGATGTCGCTGCTGATTTTCGCAGGCATTGTCGTCGGACTGCCGCGCGCCGTCGCCGATCTGATCGACAAAGTTAAAACCGACGCTTGGGGAGCCTTCACCGCACCGGCCATGCTCATCTTGATCGGCCTGATGATCGTGGTGGTCGCGTTCATTGTCTACGTCGAGCGGAGTGAGCGCCGCATCCCCGTGCAATACGCGAAACGTGTCGTCGGGCGCAAAGTCATGGGCGGACAGTCCACACACCTGCCGCTGCGCGTGAATGCCGGCGGCGTCATGCCGGTAATTTTTGCTTCTTCGATTTTGAGTTTGCCACCCATGATCGGCTCCGGTCTGGGCCTGAAGAACAGTCGCTACTTCGGAGGCCTGTTTACGGCACTGCAATGGGGCGAACCGCTGTACACCCTCCTCTACGCGGTCGGGATCATCTTCTTCGCATATTTCTACGTTTCTATTGTCTTCAACCCGAACGAGGTTGCCGACAATATGCGGAAATATGGCGGATTCATTCCCGGCATTCGCCCCGGTAAGCGCACCTCTGATTTTATTAATGAAGTTCTTACCCGCATCACGCTGGTGGGCGCGTTATATCTGATCATCATCTCCTTTATTCCGGAGTGGATGATCGCGGGAATTCACCTGAACCACTTGCCAGGAGCCGCCGGCGCGTTCTTTGAGCGATTGCCTTCGTGGGTCACCAACGGCTTGGGGGTGAACTTTTATTTTGGAGGCACGTCGCTGCTGATCGTAGTCGGCGTAGCCATGGACACCGTGACGCA